>NZ_JBSFET010000011.1:0-156882 GCF_053594575.1 Streptomyces sp. NPDC001880 | reverse complement strand
GCGATGTTGTCGAAGAGCGACATCGACCCGAAGAGGGCGCCGTCCTGGAACATGAGCCCGAAGAGCTTGCGGGTCTCCATGATCTCGCGTTCCGGCTCCCACCGGGATCGCCCTCCTCGCCCACCCCTTCCGGGTTCCGGACGTTCACCATCCGGCCGACCTTGCGCAACCGTATGCGTAATGTGCTGGCAGCCGGAAGGATGACGAGTCGGGAGGGAGCCGGACATGGACGAGAAGGAAGCACTCCGCGTGGGCGCCGCGGTCCGCCGAAGGCGCAGAACCCTGGGACTCACACTGGCCGCGGTCGCCGACCGCAGCGGTCTGTCCGTACCGTTCCTCAGCCAGATCGAGAACGAGCGGGCCAGACCCAGCGCCCGGTCCCTGGACCGGGTCGCCGAAGCCCTGGAGACCACCACGGCACGGCTGCGCGCCGCCGCGGACTCGGCGCGTGCCGTCGACGTGGTGCGCGCGGGCGAGAGCGACGGGGTACGCAGGGTCGTACGCGGACGCCATCAGCTCAGCGCCCTGGAGTTCACCGGGGAACTCGACCTCGGGCGCGAGTTCCAGCACCGCAACGACGAGGTGATGTACGTGGCGCAGGGCGCCGCCGAAGTGGAGGCCGAGGGGCAGGCGTACCGGCTGGAGCAGGGCGACACCCTCTTCCTGTCCGGCGGGGTGCGGCACCGCTGGCGGGCCACGATGCCCGGCACGCGGTTGCTGGTCGTCGCGGTCGCCGAGCACATCGACGCCACCTACGACCCGCGCCGCTGAAAGGGGGCCGCCGTGCGAGTCGTCTCCCTGGTCCCCTCGCTCACCGAGGCCGTCGCGGTGACCGCGCCCGGACTGCTGGCCGGGGTCACCGACTGGTGCACCCACCCGGCCGGCCTGACCGCCGCGCGGATCGGCGGGACCAAGAATCCCGACGTGGCCGCGGTGCTCGCGCTCCGGCCGGATCTCGTCGTGGCCAACGAGGAGGAGAACCGCGAGGCCGACCTCGCGGAGCTCCGGACCGCCGGTGTCGAGGTGCTGGTCACCGAGGTCCGTACCCTCGGCCAGGCCTTCGCGGAGCTCGAACGCGTCCTGGCCGCCTGCGGCCGGTCCCGGCCGGGCTGGCTGGACGAGGCCCAGGCCGCCTGGTCCGCACTCCCGCCGCCCCGTGCCCCGCGCCGCGCGGTGGTGCCCGTCTGGCGCAGGCCCTGGATGGTCCTGGGCCGCAACACCTTCGCCGGGGATCTGCTGGCCAGGCTCGGCGTCGAGAACGTCTACGGGGATCACGCCGAGCGCTATCCCCGTATCCCGCTCGACGCACTCAACGAGGCGGGCGCCGACCTGGTGGTGCTGCCCGACGAGCCGTACCGCTTCACCGCCGACGACGGGCCCGAGGCCTTCCCCGCACTGCCCGCCGTGCTCGTCGACGGGCGGTACCTCACTTGGTACGGGCCGTCACTGGTGCGGGCGCCTGCGGTGCTGCGAGCAGCGCTCCGCTGAACAGCCCGCGCAGCGTCCGCACCCCGGCCACCGCCCAGGCCGCCACCAGCAGCACGTACAGTGCGACGGCCAGCCAGGTGAAGGCCGTGAGACCGGTGTGCCGGGCCAGACCAGTGGCGCCCGTGACACACGTACCGACCGGGAAGGTGAAGCCCCACCACGTCATGGCGAACGTCATGCCGTTCCGCGCGGCCCGCACCACCAGCGCGACGGCCAGCGCCAGCCACATCAGCGCGAAACCCATCACCGGCACCCCGTAGAGCACGGCGAAGGCCCCGAACCCCGAGGCGTACGGTTCCCCGATCGCGCCCGGCGCCACGTCGGCGAGCTGATTGACCGCGGTCGTCGACTGTCCCAGCGGGCCGAGGACCAGGAACAGCGTGGGAGTCAGTGCGAGCGGCAGCGGCCCCTGGTGGACGAGCCGGGCGAAGATCAACGGCAGCATCACCAGTGTGGCCAGCAGACTCAGGCCGAACATCGCGTAGCAGGCCAGCAGCATCGCTTCCTGCCACTGACCGGCAGGCAGCTCCGGCACCAGCAGCGGGCCGAGAGCCGCGGAGACCATCGGGGCCACCACCGGCAGCAGCCACACCGGCGAGGCGGTGCCGGCATCGATCCGGTGGCGTACGACCATCAGGTACGGGATCGCGACGGCGGCGGCCAGCCCGATCAGCGTGCCCGCCGTGTACAGCACCACGTCCACGGCGAGAGCGGCCGTGTGCCCGATGACGTCCTGACCGACCACCATCGTCGCGCCGCCGACGGCCAGCAGGGCCATCGCCAGACAGCCGTAGAACGGGGCCACGGCCGGGTCGAGCAGATGGCTGCGGGCCTGGTCGCGATGGGCGATCCAGTGCCCGGTGCGGGCCACCAGCACCGCTACGAGGGCCACCGCCGCCAGCGCCCACACCACCGTGCAGGCGCCCCGCAGCCCCGGGATGTGCACGGGCAGCGTGGCACCCGCGCTCGCGACGATCGAGGTGCCCATGACGGCGGCGTACCAGTTGGGGCCGAGGTACCGCAGGGAAGGCAGCCGTTCGGCGGCAGGGAGAGGAACCTGGGATTGCTGGGTTTGGGGAAAGATGGCCATGCCACGATTTTCTCGGCGGGGGCCGGGCCCCACCAGGGAGTCCTCATCTATGAGGTCATAAGGTGGCTTTATGGCCGGCGAAGCGCATGTCCCTCTCTCCCACCGGGTCCCCGATCTCGGGGCTCTGGAGCTTCTGCTCGCCGTCGCCCGGCACGGCAGCCTGGGACGCGCGGCCCGGGAGACCGGCGTCACCCAGCCCGCCGCCAGCAGCCGCATCCGCTCGATGGAACGGCAGCTCGGCGTGGCCCTGCTGGACCGCACACCGCGCGGCTCCCGGCTCACCGACGCGGGTGCGCTGGTCACCGACTGGGCGCGCAGGATCGTCGAGGCCGCCGAGGCGTTCGACGCGGGCACGCAGGCGCTGCGCGACCGGCGCGACTCCAGGCTGCGGGTCGCCGCATCCATGACGATTGCCGAGTACCTGCTGCCCGGCTGGCTGATTGCGCTGCGCGCCGAACGGCCGGACACGGCGGTCTCGCTTCTCGCCGGGAACTCGGCGGCGGTCGCGGGACGGCTGCTGGCCGGCGAGGCCGACCTCGGATTCGTGGAGGGCCTGTCCGCGCCGGAGGGGCTCGACGGCACGGTCATCGCACATGACCGCCTCGTCGTCGTGGTCGCCCCGTCCCACGCCTGGGCCCGCCGCCGCACCCCCCTCACCCCGCAGGAACTGGCCGCGGCCCCGCTGATCCTGCGCGAGCGCGGCTCCGGCACCCGCCAGGTCCTGGACGCCGCCCTCGCCGCGCACGGCGGCCTCGCCCAGCCGCTGCTCGAACTCTCCTCCACGACCGCGGTGAAGGGAGCGGCGGAGAGCGGCGCCGGACCGTGCGTCCTGAGCGAATTGGCGCTCGGCGAGGAGCTGTCCTCGCGGCGCCTGGTCAAGGTCCCGGTCGCCGGAGCAAGCCTGCGACGCCAGCTGCGTGCGGTCTGGCCCTCCGGCCACCGCCCGACGGGACCGGCCCGCGACCTGCTGTCACTGACCGCGCGGGACGGCCAGGCGCGTCCCTGAAATTCCGTACGCCCCGGCAAAACCGCTGGCGGGTGCCCGGCTCCGTGGCGAAGGATGCGCGGATGGATGTGATCGCTCCACCCGCCACCGGCGTCCGCCACCACTGGGCCGACCTCCCCGCTTCCGTCCACAGTGCCGTCGAGGACATCCTCGGCGCCCGCGTCGTCGAGGCGCGCAGCCAGAGCGGCGGGTTCTCGCCGGGGGTTGCCGCCCGCGTCCGGCTCACGGACGGGCGACGCGCCTTCGTCAAGGCGGTGAGCGCCGAGACGAACCCCAGCAGCCCGGACCTGCACCGCGCCGAGGCCCGGCACACCGCAGCGCTCCCGCCCGGTGCCCCCGCGCCCAGGCTGCTCGGTTCGTACGACGACGGCACCCTGGTCGCGCTCGTGCTCCAGGACATCGACGGCCGCCAGCCCCGCATCCCCTGGGAATCCGCCGAGCTGGACCGGGTCCTCGCGGCGGTCGCTGAGCTGGGCACCACCCTGACCCCGGCGCCGTTCGACGCGCCCGCCGCAGCTGTCCGCAAGGTCAGGATGTTCACCGGCTGGCGGAGCCTGTCGGCCGAGGGGGACACGAGCCGGCTCGACCCGTGGGCGGCCCGCAACCTCGGCCTGCTCGCGGAGCTGGAGTCGGGCTGGGAGGAGCCCGCCACCGGGGACGGCCTCGCCCACAGCGACCTGCGGGCCGACAACA
This sequence comes from Streptomyces sp. NPDC001880, assembly GCF_053594575.1. NCBI lineage: Bacteria > Bacillati > Actinomycetota > Actinomycetes > Kitasatosporales > Streptomycetaceae > Streptomyces > Streptomyces sp. NPDC001880. Next base: position 152,605 of record NZ_JBSFET010000011.1, on the reverse strand, counting down.
TCCTGCTCACAAAGGAGCGGGTGGTCTTCGTCGACTGGCCCCACGCGCTGCGCGCCGCCCCCTGGTTCGACCTGCTGACGATGCTGCCGTGCGTGGCGGCGCAGGGCGGCCCCGACCCGGAGACCGTCTTCACCACCCATCCGCTGGGCCGGGACGCCGACCCGGCGGGAGTCACGGCCGTACTCACCGCGCTGACCGGCTACTTCGTAGCGAGTTCGCTGAAGCCGGCCCCGCCCGGCCTGCCGACGCTCCGGGCTTTCCAAGGCGCCCAGGGCGCGGCGGCGCTCCGCTGGCTGCGGGGGAGACTCGGCCGCAGCGCTCCCTGAGGCAACCGCCGCGGACACAAGGCGCCAATGGTGGCGGAGCGGACCTTTGTGCTCGCCGGGGCCGGCCGAGCGCTTCCGGCTCAGGTCAGGAAACCGCGCAGCAGCGCGGCCGTACCGGCGCAGTGCTCGCGCATCACCGCGCGCGCGGCCTCCCCGTCACCGTCGAGGACCGCCTCGACGAGGCTGGTGTGCTGGTGCTGCGAATGCTCCAGGTTCCGTACGAGCAGGGGTATGCAGTCCAGCAGGTCGTTCAGGCCGGCTCGGACGGCCGCGTACTGCGTGGTGAGCGAGGCGGACCCGGAGAGTTCGGCCAGGGTCAGATGGAACAGGGTGTCGCGTCTGCGGTAGTCCTGCAGCGGCGCCTCGTGAGTCGCCGTCAGGGCCGCGCGCAGCCGGTCCGCGCCCTCGCCGTCGAGCCCCTGCACGGCGCACAGCTCGGCAGCCCCGGCCTCCAGCACCTCGCGGAAGCGCAGCACGTCCTCGATGTCGACGGATGCCACCCTCCGGCGCAGTTCGTCCTCGCCTGGGCTGTCGGTGCGCAGCAGCACGAACGTGCCGCCGTACCGGCCGCGCCTGCTCTCCACCAGGCCCTGGTCCTGCAGGACTTTCAGTACCTCGCGCAGGGTGACCCGGCTGATCCCCAGCAGTTCGGCAAGGTCGCGCTCGGCCGGCAGCCGCCCGCCGCCCGGCACCAGCCCGAGCCTGATCACCTGAAGGATCTGCTCCAGTGCCTCCTCGAAGCCGTTCCCCGCCCGGACCGGCCGCAGCACGGGCATCAGGCGGTCGATGAACTCGCTCTCCCCGGCCACGCCCCGTTCCCCTTCCCGGTCACTGGTCGGCCAACAACGGTTGACGTCCACACCTGATGGGACGACCTTAAGTCTTGCGGCCGGCCCGGTGCGGAGCCTCCCCCGGCGGACCGGGCACCCTCCGCGGACGATCCGGGCAGACCGTCAATTGCCGGGTCCGGGCCGGTGAACGAACCCTAGAGTGAGGCAATGAGCAACGCGACACCGCCCGGCTGGTACCCGGACGCCGCGGCACCGGGCACGGAGCGCTGGTGGGACGGCACGGCGTGGACCGCGCACACCCGCCCGGCCGCCCCGGCACCCCAGGGCTTCGGCCCGCCCGAGCCGGCCGCCGCCGCAACCGGTGACGGCACCACCGCCGGCGGGGGCGGCACCAGGATCGTCGCGCTCGCCGTGGCCGGCCTGATCGTCGTCGGCGCCGCCGTCACCGGAGCCGTCCTGCTGGGCAGGAACGACGGCGGTACGCGGCCCGAGGCTGTCCCGAGCAGCTCCGCACCCCCGGCCACCGCCACCGCGACGGCCACCCCGTCGCCCGGCGACCCACCGGCCGAGGGCGACCCGAAGGTCCTCGTCGACCAGCTCAACGGCATCACACTGCCGATCCCCGACGGCTGGGAGAAACCCGACAGGACCGTCGACAAGGTCCTCACCATGCGCACCGTCGACTCCTACGACTGCCCCGGCAGCTCCTCCGGCTTCTGCTACCACGCCACGGTCACCAGCCGCATCGCGAGCGCCACGGACGTCACCTCCCCCGAGGAGCTCGCCAAGCGGGACATCACCGCCGCCGCCGACAGCGCCTACGAGAAGAACATCGTCGGCGACCGGATCCACGGCGGCATCACCTCCCACGAGCAGCTCGACTCCGGGTCCGTGAGTGTCGCCGGACGCGTCGGCCACCAGGTGCGCTGGCGCGTCAACACGGCCAAGGGGCCCGGTGGTTACGTGCAGTCCCTCGTCTTCCCGTCCACGATCGGCAGCGAAGCGCTGATCATCGTGCGCTACGCCTTCGACGCGGGCCCCGACGGGCCGCCGCTCTCGCTCATGGACACCATCACCAAGGGCATCCGGCCGATCGGCGACAGCGCGACGAGCGGTGGCGCCGGCAGCTCGATCGCGCCCTGACCCGGGCCGCCCCGCTCAGAGGAACGTACGGCCCTCGCCCCGGTACGTCGGCACGGTCGCTGTCACCCGGTCGCCCTCGATCAGCTGCAACTCGTCGAAGCGCTCGCACAGTTCACCGGCCTTCGCGTGCCGGAACCACACTTTGTCGCCGATCAGCAGATCGTCGGCCGGGGCGCCGAGCAGCGGGGTCTGCACCTCGCCCGGCCCCTCCTGCGGGTCGTAGCGCAGCCCCTGAGGCAGATACGGGACGGGCAGCCGGTCCGCACCCGCGGGGCCCGACGCCGGATAGCCGCCACCGAGGACCGTCACCACTCCCACACCCGGCCGGCGCACCACGGGATGGGCGAACAACGCCGCCGGACGGGCCGTGAACGACGTGTAGTTGTCGAACAGCCTCGGTACGTAGAGCCCCGACCCGGCCGCGACCTCGGTCACCGCGCGCTCTGCGGCCGTGTGCTGCACACTGCCCGTGCCGCCGCCGTTCACGAACTCCAGGTCCGGTGCCACCGCCCGTACCGCGCGCACCACCTCGGCCCGTCGCACGGCCAGTTCCCGACGGGCCGCGGACTGCATCAGCCGGACCGCCCGGGAGCGCAGCGGCCGGCCCGCGACCGCGTCCCCGACTCCGGCGACATGACCCTCGTACGCCATCAGGCCCACCAGCCGGAAACCCGGCCGCCGGGCCACCGAGCGTGCCAGCTCCGCCAGTTGGGCGGGGGAGCGCAGCGGGGAACGCAGGGCGCCGACCCGGACCCGGCCGCCGAGCAGCTGGAACGAGGTGTCCAGCTCCAGGCAGACCCGGATCTCCTCGCGGCCACCCGCCCGCGCCGCGTCGATCAGCTCCAGCTGGGCGTGGTCGTCGACCATCACCGTCACCGCGGCGGCCAGCTCCGGATCGGCTGCCAGCTCCGCGAGGGCGGCCCGGTCGGCCGTCGGATAGGCCAGCAGCACGTCCTCGAACCCGGCCCGCGCCAGCCACAGCGACTCCGCCAGCGTGAACGACATGATCCCGGCGAAGCCGGGCCGCGCGAGCACCCGCTCCAACAGTGCCCGGCAGCGCACCGACTTGCTCGCCACCCGGACCGGCTTCCCGGCCGCGCGGCGGACGAGATCGTCGGCATTGGCGTCGAAGGCGTCGAGATCGACTATGGCGATCGGGGCGTCCAGATGGGCGGTGGCACGGTTGTAACGGGTCCGGTCAGCGGCACGGGCAGTCATGGCCGCAGCTTGCCAGACGTCCGTACCGCTGGGTAGGGGGATGATCTGCGCAGATCGTCCAGGGCGGGACGGCTGGCTCCCGCCGGGGGCGTCCCACCCCGTAGAGTGACGGGACGCGGCAACCAACGGGCCTGCCTGTGAAGTCGATCCGCGCACGGTACGGAATGGGACCAGGGGGGCGGATGAGTACCGAGGCGCAGCGCGCTCCCGTCCCGCCCCGCCCCACGACCCCGCCACCACCGCCCCCGGCGCAGGACCCGGCGGCGGTCTCCGCGGGCGCACCCGCTCCGACACGCCCGGACACACCGCCGCCCCCGGCAGCCGCTCCGCCCGTGGAGACCACGGCCCGGCTCCGCCCCGTGCCCCCGGCCCCCGCGCCCGCCGCCACTGTGCCTCCCACCACTCAGCTTCCCGCCCCGTCGCGCCCCGAGCAGCCACCCGCGGCGACCCGCCGGCGGCCCGTCGGCGCCGTGGACCTCACCCCGCGCCCGGGAGCCGCCCCGCCACCGGCCGGGCAGGCCCAGGTCCCGCACCCGTACCAGGGCCCCCGCCCCGAGACACCCGCCGAGACCACCACCCGGCTGCGCCCGATCCGTACCCGCCACCCCGCCAGAACCGCGACGGCGGCGGTCTGTGTCGTGCTAGGGCTCGGACTGATCGGCGGCGCGGCCACCGGCGCGTGGCTCACCAGCGACTCCTCGGCCGACGCTGCCGCCCGCAGCGCCTACACCGTGGGCCGCTCCGCCTGGCACAGCGTCCCCGTGGACACCCTCTTCCCCCGCACGCTGAAGGGCGACGGAGCGGGGCCCGGCGGCGCCGACCGGATCTGGACCCGGATCGCCGTCGCCCCGGACGGCGGCTGCCGGGCGGCCCTGGACCCGCTGCTGGCCAGGACGCTCGGCCCGGTCGGCTGCGAGCGCCTGCTCCGCGCCACCTACGCGGACGCCACCAGCAGCAGCGTCACCACGGTCGGGGTGATCTTCACCGAGGGCGACGCCGCGGCGATGAAGGCACTGAGCAGTCGCTTCACCGGCCAGCACCTCGGCCGGCGCACCGACCTGATGCCCCGCACCTACCCGGTCAAGGGCACGGCCGCCGCCGGATTCGGCGACCGGCAGCGCGCCAGCTGGACGGTCCATGTACTGACCGAGGTGCCCGTCGTCGTGTTCGCCGTGTCCGGCTTCGCCGACGGGCGCGCCGTCACCGACCCGCAGCCCGCCGACCGGGCCATGGCCGTGAACGCCACGACGGCCGCCGCCCAGGCCGGGCTCGGCCACGAGGCCAAGGGCATCGCCGACCGGATCGAGCGCGGTCTGCGCCGCACCGTCACCGACCTCATGGAGAAGCCGGAATGAGCCGCCGCAGCCGCCGCCACCGCGCCCTGGGCGCGGTCTGCGCCGCCACCGCGTTCGCGCTCCTGCCCGCGCCGTCGGCCACGGCCGACGCCATCCGGGACCAGCAGTGGGGCCTTCAGGCACTCCACACCGCCAAGGCGTGGCAGACCACCAAGGGCCGTGGAATCACCGTCGCGGTCGTCGACACCGGGGTCGACGGCAGCCTTCCCGACCTGGCCGGTCAGGTGCTGCCCGGCAAGGACATGATCGGCTTCGGCGCCCGTCGCGGCGACCGCTCCTGGGCCCGGCACGGCACCGCCATGGCAGGAATCATCGCAGGTCACGGCCACGGAGTGGGGCGCAGCGACGGAGTGCTCGGCATCGCGCCCGAAGCGAAGATCCTCCCGGTCCGAGTCATCCTCGAAGCCTCCGACCCGGCCCGCGCCAAGGCCCGGGAGTCCCGCGGCACGGCCCTCGCCGACGGCATCCGCTGGGCCGCCGACCACGGCGCCGACGTCATCAACCTCTCCCTCGGCGACGACAGCAAGTCCGCGCATCCCGAACCGGGCGAGGACGCCGCCATCCAGTACGCGCTCAAGAAGGGCGCCGTCGTCGTCGCCTCCGCCGGCAACGGGGGCGAGAAGGGTGACCACATCTCGTACCCTGCCGCCTACCCCGGCGTGATCGCGGTCGCCGCCGTCGACCGGTACGGCACCCACGCCGCGTTCTCCACCCGCCGCTGGTACGCCACCGTCAGTGCCCCCGGGGTCGACATCGTCGTCGCCGCGCCCGACCACCAGTACTACGTGGAGTGGGGAACCTCCGCCGCCGCCGCGTTCGTCTCGGGCGCGGTCGCGCTGGTCCGCGCCGCGCACCCGGAACTGACCCCCGCCCAGATCAAGAAGCTCCTCACGGACACCGCCAGCAGCGCCCCGGCGTCCGGCCGCGACGACGCCCGGGGCCACGGCATCGTCGACCCCGCGGCGGCGATCGAGGCCGCAGCCGCGCTCCGCCCCGCCGGCCTGCGCGCCGAATCCGCCGAGACCGGCTACCGGAAGCAGTACTTCGGCACCGGCCCCACCCCCGAGCGCCACGAAAGCAGCCCCGCGGGCTGGCTGGCCGTCGGCGCGGGCGGCCTCGGAGCGGTGCTGCTGGCCCTGGCCGTGGTGCTCTGGCGCGGCAGGGGCCGCGGCCCGGCCGCCGTACGGGGCTGAACGCCGCACCCGCTCGCCGCGGTGCTGTCCCGTCATCCCCGGCGGGCGCACGTCGACGGCCACGGCACCCCGCCGCGTTGTCGGAACGTCCGCACGCATCCGGTCCGCGGACGTCCCTCCGCCGTGCGATGCACCGCATCCGACGCCGCGCGCCGATCCCCCGGGGGTTACGGGGCAGCCCTCAGCACCCCCACCGCGGCCCTCGCCGCCGCCTCGGCCAGCGCGATTCCCGACTCCTTCGTCCGGTGCCCGTCGGATACGAGCCGCCACCGCAGACCGCCCGTGCCCCGTTCCCGGTGTCCAGCACGGCGGCCGACACCCTCGCCCCACCCGCGTCGGCCGGCAGCGGCTCCACCGCCGCGGCCAGTGCCGCGTCGAGATCCACCGGCCGCTCCTCACCCCTCGTCGCGGGGACCGACGCCACGGACCCGGCCCCGGGGACCGGCAGATGCCGACCTGTCGGCAGGGCGGTAAGGGCCAGGCACTACGCTCGCCCTGTGGCGCTGAAGAACATTCCGGACCCCGGATACTCCGACGACGACGGCACGGCCGACCCCGCACTGACCGAGGCCCTGGCCGCCTGGGCAGAGGACCGCAAGGCAGTCGGCCCGGTACTCGAAGCACTCAAGGGCACCCGGCTCCTGGTGCCGGTCGTCGCCGTGCTCGGCGAGGTGGAGGTGGACGAGAAGGGGCTGCGTCGCGAGAAGACCAGCGACATGGCCGTCCCCACCCTCCAGGCGGGGGACCGCCGTGCCCTGCCCGCCTTCACCTCGACCGCCTCACTGGCCCTCTGGGACCCGCAGGCACGCCCCGTCGCCGTACCCCTGCACCAGGCGCTGCAGGCCGCCGCGCACGAGAAGGCGGACACGGTCGTCCTCGATCTCGCCGGCCCGGTCGCCTTCGAGCTGACCGGCCCCGCACTGCTCGCCCTCGCCGAGGGCCGCACCAGCGCCGACCCGCTGGACGACCCGGCCGTCACCTCGGCGGTGCGGAACGCGGTCGCCGCCGAGCCCGCCGTGCTCCGGGCTCACCTCGGCCCCGGCCGGGCCGACGGCACCCTCGCCCTCGTCCTCGCCCCTGGCGCGGACCCCGCCGAAGCGGCCCGCCGGGTCGCGGAGCTGCTGGCGGCCGACGAGGTCCTGCGCGCCCGCCTGGTGCGCGGACTGGACCTGGCTCTGCTGCCGGCCGACGCCGCCGCGCCGGGCGAGCCCCTGTTCACCCGCTGAACGCGAGAGCCCCTGCCCGGAAGGGCGGGGGCTCTCATGCTCACGGAGACGGACGGGAACGGCAGGGCGGGACCCAGAGGCTGTCGGGTGACCTCCGGCCGGGCTGCCACGCCCTGGTGCGCACGCTTCCCGCGTCGTCGTCGGTCGACGACGCTCCTTCCCCGAGCTCTCGGCTCCGCCTTGGAATCGCACGCGCCGGACCGCGTCCGCTCTCCGGTCCGAGGAGACCCGAAAGCCTCTCAGCCGAAGACCGGGCCGGTGTACTTCTCGCCGGGCCCCTGGCCGGGCTCGTCCGGAACCAGCGACGCCTCGCGGAACGCGAGCTGCAGCGACTTCAGGCCGTCCCGCAGCGGGGCCGCGTGGAAGGAGCTGATCTCGGTGGTGCCGGCGTCCAGCAGGCCGGCCAGCGCGTGCACCAGCTTGCGGGCCTCGTCGAGGTCCTTGTGGTCGTCGCCGTCCTCGGTCAGCCCGAGCTTCACGGCGGCGGCGCTCATCAGATTGACCGCGACCGTCACGATCACCTCGACCGCGGGCACCTCCGCGATGTCGCGGGCCATGTCGTCGAAGCCGGGGGATTCAGTGGTGGGGGTCGCGTCACTCATGCGCCATACGATAGGCGCACGCCGCTGCCGTCCTGCTCGCGGGAGCAGGACGGCAGCCGGTTAGCGCACGCCCGGGGGAGCTGCTAGCCTGGTGTAACGACCGGCTGGGCAGCTATGTGCCCGGCCCACAAGTGGAGGCTCCGATCTCCCACCTGGCCGTCCTTCGGGGCGGCGGGTCATCCGGTCAGGTGGTGACCATCGTTCCGTACGGACGATGGGACCGCCCGATGCGCCCCGCGGTTGACCGCGGCGGTTCCGGTTGTTCCAGGAGCCCCGCCTGTGTCCCGTCCGGGGCATTTTTATTGCACTGGTGCGGTTGGTCTCACGAAACAGACGTTACGTGGCTGTCCGCCAGGCGGCCGCGTGGTGCTACCGAGGAGGATCCATCAGCGCCGAGCCCCGCATCAACGACCGGATTCGCGTTCCCGAGGTGCGACTTGTCGGTCCCAGCGGCGAGCAGGTCGGGATTGTTCCGCTTGCCAAGGCCCTGGAACTCGCACAGGAGTACGACCTCGACCTGGTCGAGGTGGCGGCGACCGCCCGTCCGCCCGTGTGCAAGCTCATGGACTACGGGAAGTTCAAGTACGAGTCGGCCATGAAGGCCCGTGAGGCGCGCAAGAACCAGGCGCACACGGTCATCAAGGAGATGAAGCTCCGGCCGAAGATCGACCCGCACGACTATGACACCAAGAAGGGTCACGTCGTCCGGTTCCTCAAGCAGGGCGACAAGGTCAAGATCACGATCATGTTCCGTGGTCGTGAGCAGTCCCGCCCCGAGCTTGGCTTCCGACTGCTCCAGCGTCTGGCTTCGGACGTGGAGGAACTCGGCTTCATCGAGTCCAACCCGAAGCAGGACGGCCGGAACATGATCATGGTTCTGGGCCCGCACAAGAAGAAGACCGAAGCCATGGCCGAGGCCCGCGAGGCCCAGGCCGCCCGCAAGGCGGGGCGTCAGGGTTCCACCCCCGACGCCGAGGCCCCGGGCAAGGCTGCGCAGGCGCAGCCCGAGGCTTCGGCCGAGACACCTTCCGAGGCGTGACCTCAGGGGGCCGCCATCCAGGCGGCCCCGAGTCCCCCCGGAATTCCCACCAAGATCTGACGCCCCTGCTGCCCGGTGCCCGCACCGCGAGGGGCGCCACTGACGAGGAGAGAACGGCGCGATGCCGAAGAACAAGACGCACAGCGGTGCCAGCAAGCGCTTCAAGGTCACCGGCTCCGGCAAGGTGATCCGTGAGCGCGCAGGCAAGCGCCACCTTCTTGAGCACAAGTCGTCCAAGAAGACCCGCTCGCTGACCGGCACGGTCGTAGTGGCTCCGTCCGACGCCAAGAAGATCAAGAAGCTTCTCGGCAAGTGAGTCCGCGGCCCGCGGTGAACCCGTGGGCGGCGCACTCGACTCAGACCGGGACCAATTCGTTTCCGGGCCGTGTGAGTCCAACCACGGCCCCGCTACAAGGAGTTAAAAAGTGGCACGCGTCAAGCGGGCAGTAAACGCTCACAAGAAGCGCCGGGCAATCCTCGAGCAGGCCAGCGGATACCGGGGCCAGCGCTCCCGCCTGTACCGCAAGGCGAAGGAGCAGGTCACCCACTCCCTCGTCTACAACTACAACGACCGCAAGAAGCGCAAGGGCGACTTCCGTCAGCTGTGGATCCAGCGCATCAACGCCGCCGCCCGCCAGAACGGCATGACGTACAACCGCCTCATCCAGGGTCTGAAGGCCGCCAACATCGAGGTGGACCGCAAGATGCTGGCCGAGCTCGCGGTCAACGACAGCAACGCGTTCGCCGCCCTCGTCGAGGTTGCCCAGAAGGCCCTCCCGAGCGACGTCAACGCCCCGAAGGCCGCCTGATCCAGGTCGCACTTCCTGTCTTCTGAGCCGGACCCGCAGGCGCTCGCCGTCTGCGGGTCCGGTGCGTTGCACGACACATTCCGCACGTCCGTCACCTCCGTACGCAGAGAGGCTCGCCGCCGACCATGGGCACCCCCGAACTGATCTCCCCGCGATCGCCGCGCGTCACCGCCGCCCGGCGGCTGGCCAAGCGCAACTTCCGCGGCAAGGAGCGCAGGTTCATCGCCGAGGGGCCGCAGGCCGTGCGCGAGGCCGCCGAGCACCGCGGCAGCGACGGCGGGCCGACACTGATCGAGCTGTTCGCCACCGTCGAGGCGGCCGAGCGGTACGCCGACATCGTCACCGCCGCCCACACGGCCGGCGCCCGGGTGCACCTCGCCGACAGCGATGTGCTCGCCGATGTGTCGCAGACCGTCACCCCGCAGGGCCTGATCGGCGTCTGCCGCTTCCTCGACTCCCCGTTCGACGCGATCCTCGCCGCCAAGCCGAAACTCGTCGCCGTCCTCGCCCATGTACGCGACCCCGGGAACGCCGGTACGGTGCTGCGCTGCGCCGACGCCGCGGGCGCCGACGCCGTCGTGCTCACCGACGCCTCGGTGGACCTCTACAACCCGAAGTCCGTGCGGGCCTCGGTCGGCTCGCTCTTCCACCTGCCGGTCGCCGTCGGCGTCCCGGTCGAGCAGGCCGTGCAGGGGCTCCGGGCGGCGGGCGTACGGATTCTCGCCGCCGACGGCGCGGGCGACGACGACCTCGACGACGAACTCGACGCGGGCACCATGGGCGGTCCGACCGCCTGGGTCTTCGGCAACGAGGCCTGGGGCCTGCCGGAGGAGACCCGGGCGCTGGCCGACGCCGTCGTGCGGGTGCCCATCCACGGCAAGGCGGAGAGCCTCAACCTCGCGACGGCGGCCGCGGTCTGCCTGTACGCCTCCGCCAGGGCCCAGCGCCCGAGGTGACCGCGCCTCCGCGCCACCGCAGGGTGTCGCACCGTCACCGACGACTAGTAGGCTGGCGAACTCGGGGGCCCACTGCACCGGTTCGAGAGGTGGGGTACGGGATATGGCTGTCGGCATCAGCAGGCCGCGCGAGACACATGCGGCCGTCGTGCGCGCCGGTGAGCCCCCTGGCACGGCCGGTGGACCGGACGGGAACAGGGAGCTCAGAGCCTTGGACGTGGGCGTCGATCCGGACGACCTGCCCGACGGTCTGGTCGTCGCCGACGAGACCGGCCGGGTCATCTGCTTCAACTCCGCCGCCGCCCGGATCACCGCGATGCCCAGGGCCGCCGCCCTCGGCCGTTCCCTGGAGCACGCACTGCCGCTGGAGGACCTCAAAGGCCGCCGCTGGTGGACCCTGACCGATCCCTACGGCGGCCTCGCCACCCGCGTCGGCCAGCCCGAACGCAATCTGCTGCTGCCCGGCGGCCGGGAGGTCCTGGTCTCCGCCCGTTACGTGCGCGAGCACCCCACCGGCCCGGTGCGCCGGGTGGTGATCTCACTGCGAGGCACCGAGGCCCGCCGCCGCAACGAGCGCAGCCATGCCGAGCTGATCGCGACGGTCGCCCATGAGCTGCGCTCCCCGCTGACCTCCGTCAAGGGCTTCACCGCGACGCTCCTCGCCAAGTGGGAGCGGTTCACCGACGACCAGAAGCGCCTGATGCTGGAGACGGTCGACGCCGACGCCGCCCGCGTCACCCGGCTCATCGCGGAACTGCTCGACATCTCCCGTATCGACTCCGGACGCCTGGAGCTGCGCCGCCAGCCCGTGGACCTCTCCGCCGCCGTCGAACGTCACATCCAGGCCCTCACCGCGAGCGGCCAGAACCCCGACCGCTTCCTCGTCCGCACCTGCCAGCCGCTGCCCGCGGTCTGGGCCGACCCGGACAAGGTCGACCAGGTGCTCGGCAACCTCCTGGAAAACGCGGTGCGCCACGGCGAGGGAACCGTCACCATTGAAGTCGCACCCGCACCGGCGAAAAGCGACGAGAAGGGAACGGCCGTCACCGTGAGCGACGAAGGTCCCGGCATCCCCGAGGAGTCGATGGGCCGTGTCTTCACCCGCTTCTGGCGGGGAAGCAAGCGCGGTGGCACCGGCCTGGGCCTCTACATCGTCAAGGGCATCGTCGAGGCGCACGGCGGCACGATCACGGTCGGACGCGGCCCCGGCGGCGGCGCGGAATTCCGATTTATTCTGCCCGTGAGCACGCCGGCCTATCTGGTCTGAGCGGGCCCACGGGCCTCCCACACATCCTGTGGCCCTTAGACTCGACCTTTGGCACCTTTGCGTCCTCCAGTCGTCGATCGGGGCCATGGGGGTCCGGGGCTTTCCCCCGGTAAGCGCAGTATCAGCCAATCGGAAGCACGGGAAGAGATGTCGGCACCGAACAAGTCGTACGACCCAGTCGAGGTCGAGGCACTGAAACCGGAAGAGATCGAGCGCATGCGGGACGAGGCCTTCGCCGCCTTCGCCGCCGCCGGTGACCTCGACGCGCTCGCCCAGGCGAAGACCGCGCACACCGGAGGTACCTCGCCGCTGTCGCTCGCCAACCGCGAGATCGGCGCACTGCCGCCGCAGGCCAAGGCCGAGGCCGGCAAGCGCGTGGGCCAGGCCCGTGGCGCCGTCGGCAAGGCCCTCGCCGCCCGCCAGGCGGAGCTGGAGGCCGAGCGTGACGCCCGCGTGCTGGTCGAGGAGGCGGTGGACGTCACGCTGCCCTACGACCGCACCCCGGCCGGTGCCCGCCACCCCCTGACGACCATCATGGAGCGCGTCTCGGACGTCTTCGTGGCCATGGGCTACGAGGTCGCCGAGGGCCCCGAGGTCGAGGCGGAGTGGTTCAACTTCGACGCCCTGAACTTCGTGCCCGACCACCCGGCCCGGCAGATGCAGGACACCTTCTTCGTCCAGGGCGCCGACGGCGCCAGGAACGACGAGTCCGGTGTCGTGCTGCGTACCCACACCTCGCCGGTCCAGGCCCGCACCCTGCTCGACCGGGAGCCGCCCGTCTACGTCGTCTGCCCCGGACGCGTCTACCGCACCGACGAGCTCGACGCGACGCACACCCCGGTCTTCCACCAGATCGAGCTGCTGGCCGTCGACGAGGGCCTCACCATGGCCGACCTCAAGGGCACCCTCGACCACATGGTCCAGGCGCTCTTCGGTCCGGACATGAAGACCCGGCTGCGGCCGAACTTCTTCCCGTTCACCGAGCCGTCCGCCGAGATGGACATGGTCTGCTACGTCTGCCGCGGCGCCTCCGTCGGCAACCCGGACCGCCCCTGCCGCACCTGCGGCAGCGAGGGCTGGATCGAGCTCGGCGGCTGCGGCATGGTCAACCCCAAGGTGCTCATCGCCTGCGGTGTCGACCCCCAGAAGTACAGCGGATTCGCCTTCGGGTTCGGCATCGAACGGATGCTGATGTTCCGCCACAACGTAGAAGACATGCGAGACATGGTCGAGGGTGACGTCCGGTTCACCCGGCCGTTCGGGATGGAGATCTGATGCGCGTCCCGCTTTCCTGGCTGCGGGAGTACGTCGACCTGCCGGCGACGGAGACCGGCCGTGACGTACAGGCCAAGCTCGTCGCCGTGGGGCTGGAGGTCGAGACCGTCGAGCAGATCGGCGCCGGCCTCAAGGGCCCGCTGGTCGTCGGACAGGTACTGACCATCGAGGAACTGGAGGGCTTCAAGAAGCCCATCCGCTTCTGCACGGTCGACGTCGGCGACGCCAACGGCACCGGCGAGCCGCAGGAGATCGTCTGCGGCGCCCGCAATTTCGCCGTCGGCGACAAGGTCGTCGTGGTCCTCCCGGGCGCCGTGCTGCCCGGTGACTTCGCGATCGCCGCACGCAAGACGTACGGCAAGACCTCGCACGGCATGATCTGTTCCACCGACGAGCTCGGCATGGGCGACGACGGCACGCACGGCATCATCGTGCTGCCGCCGGAGCACGAGGCCGGCTCCGACGCGATCGAGCTGCTCCAGCTCGTCGACGAGGTCCTCGACATCGCCGTCACGCCCGACCGCGGCTACTGCCTCTCCATGCGCGGCGTCGCCCGCGAGACCGCCATCGCGTACGGGCTGCCGCTGCGCGACCCGGCGCTCCTGGACGTGCCCGCTCCGAATGCGTACGGCTACCCGGTCGAGGTCGCCGACCCGATGGGCTGCGACCGCTTCACCGCGCGGACCGTGGTCGGACTGGACCCCGAGGCCCGCTCCCCGATCTGGATGCAGCGCCGGCTGCAGAAGGCCGGGATGCGCCCGATCTCGCTCACCGTCGACATCACCAACTACGTGATGCTGGAGCTCGGCCAGCCGCTGCACGCCTACGACCGCACCCGGATCGACGGGCCGATCGGCGTGCGCCGCGCCCAGCAGGGCGAGAAGCTCACCACCCTCGACGGCACGGTCCGCGTCCTGGACGCCGAGGACCTGGTCATCACGGACAACCGCGGGCCGATCGGCCTCGCGGGCGTCATGGGCGGTGCCGACACCGAGATCGCGGACGTCCAGGACGGCGAGCACCGCACCACCGAGGTCGTCGTCGAGGCCGCGCACTTCGACGCGATCTCGATCGCCCGGACCGCACGCCGCCACAAGCTGTCCTCCGAGGCGTCCAAGCGCTTCGAGCGCGGCGCCGACCCGCTGGCCGCGGCGGCCGCCGCGCAGCGCACCGTCGACCTGCTGGTGCTGCTCGCCGGCGGCACCGCCGAGGCCGGGGTCACCGAGATCAGCGCACCGTCCGCGCCCCGCACCATCGCGATGCCCGCCGACCACCCCGACCGGGTGGCCGGTGTCGCGTACGGCCGGGAGACCGTCGTACGCCGCCTCCAGGAGGTCGGCTGCGACGTCTACGGGCAGGACGAGCTGATCGTCACCGTGCCGTCCTGGCGCCCCGACCTCAGCGAACCGAACGACCTTGCCGAAGAGGTCATCCGCCTGGAGGGCTACGAGAACCTCCCCTCCACCCTCCCGACGCCGCCGTCCGGCCGTGGGCTCACCGACCGTCAGCGGCTGTACCGCAGGGTCGGCCGGGCGCTCGCCGGAGCCGGCTACGTCGAGGCGCTGAACTACCCGTTCATCGGCGAGGCCGTCCTCGACCAGCTCGGGCTCGCCGCCGACGACGCCCGCCGCCGCACCGTCAAGCTCGTCAACCCGCTCTCCGACGAGGAGCCGGCGCTGCGCACCACGCTGCTGCCGGGCCTGCTCGGCGCACTGCGGCGCAACGACGGCCGCGGCAGCCACGACCTCGCGCTCTTCGAGACCGGCCTGGTCTTCAGGCCGACCGGCGCCGAGACCAGGACCGTCCGGCTGCCCGTCGACCGTCGTCCCACCGACGAGGAGATCGTCGGGCTCGACGCCTCGCTGCCGCGACAGCCGCGCCGTGCCGCGGTCGTCCTCGCAGGCGCCCGCGAGCAGGCCGGCTGGTGGGGCAAGGGCCGCCCGGCCGACTGGGCGGACGCCATCGAGGCCGCCCGCACGATCGCCCGTGAGGCCGGCGTCGAGGTGACCGTCCGCAGCGACCGGAACGCGCCGTGGCACCCGGGCCGGTGCGCCGCGCTGTACGTCATGGTGAACGGCGAGGAGACCCTCTTCGGGCACGCCGGTGAGCTGCACCCGCGCGTCGTGAAGGACCTTCACCTGCCGGAGCGCACCTGCGCCATGGAGGTCGAGCTCGACGTACTGGAGCAGGCCGTCGACGGCACGCTCCAGGCGCCCCGGATCTCCGCCTTCCCGGTGGCGACCCAGGACGTCGCGCTGATCGTCGCGGAGAATGTCCCGGCCGCCGACGTCGAGCGGGCGCTGCGCGAGGGTGCGGGCGAACTGCTCGAATCGGTGCGGCTGTTCGACGTCTTCACCGGCGAGCAGATCGGCGCGGGCCGCAAGTCCCTGGCGTACGCGCTGCGCTTCCGCGCGGCGGACCGCACGCTGACCGTCGACGAGGCGACGGCCGCACGCGACGCGGCGGTGGCTCTCGCCGCCGAGCGGACGGGCGCGGTGCTGCGGGGCGCGTAGCGTCCGGCGCGGACACGGCGAGGAGGGGCGCATCCGGTGACCGGGTGCGCCCCTCCCGCATGCTCGCCGAGCGGCGAGGACCGCACCCGGGCCCCGGCGCGGCCCGGGGGAACCCGGCTCCGAGCCGACCCCGCAGCCACCCTCCGATCCATGGGCAGTGGGTCGTGCGGTCCGGCACCGTCCGCGCTGCCACGAAGGGTCGGGCAGGTTGGCAGAGCGGACGGTGCGGGTGCGGGTCGTCGTACTGTACGAGGGGGAGCAGACGACCCGTCCGCCTCTCGCGAGACGACTGATTCAACCGACCCACGCGTCGGCGCAACAGGGTGCGCAGCGGGACGGTTCGGGCATTCCGTTCACACCCCGTGTGAATCGTGCTCCACTGGTGCGACACGCCTCGGCGTGCCGAACCACCGGAGGGGCACATGGGGGCAACGGAGCCCAACATTCTGCTGGCTGCCCTGATCGAGGAGGCGGGCGTCTCCCGCGCGGGTCTCGCCGCGCACATCAACCGGGCCGGTCGCTCCCGGGGGCTGCGTCTGCGGTACGAACACACGGCGGTGGCCCGCTGGCTGAAGGGGCAGCGCCCGCGCGGTCAGGTGCCCGACCTGATCTGCGAGGTGCTCGGGACTCGTCTGACCAGGCCCGTTTCACTGGACGACATCGGTATGGCGAGCCCGGGCACCGGCGCGGGGGGGCCCGCCTCCTCGCTCACCGGCTTCGTCGACCGGGCCACCGCGCTGTGGCGTTCCGACGAGGCGCAGCGCCCGCACGGCCTCACCCCGGCCGCCGTCACCGGCACCTCGGCGGTGATGCCCGTCTGGGAGTGGGAGAACCCGCCGGAGGACGCCGACGTCTCGCGCGGCGGGCCGAACCGCGTCTCCGTGGCCGACATAGTGACGCTGCGCGCGGCCCGTGCCCACTACGAACTGATGTACCGCCGGGCAGGCGGAATCGCGACCCGGTCGCGCATCGTCGGCTTCCTCAACGCCGAGACCGCCCCACTGCTGCGCGGCGGTTGCACCGACGCGATGGGCCGCAGGCTGCACCGGGCGGCGGGAGGTCTGGTGGCGGTCGCGGGGATCTGCGCCTACGACTCCGACGCGCACGGGCTCGCCCAGCGCTACTTCCACCAGGCGCTGAGGATGGCCAAGTCCAGCGGGGACAAGGGGTTCGGCGGCTATGTGGTCGCCCTGCTGGTCAACCAGTCGCTCCACCTCGCCGACTACCGGCAGTCCGTGGCCTTCGCCCAGGCGGCGCTCCGGGGCGCCGGAGGCCACATCAGCCCCGCGCTCGCCGCCGACCTGTACGCGATGCAGGCCAAGGCGTATGCCCGCCTCGGCGATGCGAGCGGCGCCCGGGAGTGCATCCGGCGCGCCGAGTCGGAGGCCGAGCGGATCAGACCGGGCCATGAGCCGGACGAGACGGGGTACGTCCAACCGGGCCTCGTCGATGTGCAGGTGGCCGAGGCGCTGCTGGGCATCGGTGATCTGCCGGGGGCCAGGGAACACGCGGCGAAGGCCGTACGGATCCCGGCACACGACCGGGGCCGGGTGCACCGGCTGGCCATGCTGACCCATATCGAGCTGCGCCAGGGCGAAGCGGACCGGGCGGCGGTCACGGCCGCGGAGATGACGGAGCGGGCCAGGGGCATGGAGTCGCGTCGGCTGCGCGACCGGCTGCGTGCCGTGCGCGAGGATCTGGTCGCGAGCGGCTGCGCCGACGCGGGACGGGCGGCCGAACTGATCGACGGGGCGTTGCGCGTACCGCTGTGACCGCGTATCCGCCGCGCGCCCCGCTCGCAGCCATGAGGACCGGTACGTTCCGTTCCGGCGCTGCTCCTGCTGCGATGTTGTCACCCACTTGTCGGAGGGTGGCAGAAACGCGCAATGGGTGAACCTGAACGAACAAACTGTGTATAAGAACCGCTGGTTCCGGGTCAATCTGGCGGATGTGGTCATCCCTGGCGGCGGCCATCTCGACCACTACCCGATCCGGCTCCGCCCCGTCGCGGCGGCCACCGTCGTCAACGAGGCCAACGAGGTGCTCCTGCTCTGGCGGCACCGGTTCATCACGGACAGCTGGGGCTGGGAGCTCGCCGCGGGCGTCGTCGAGGACGGCGAGGACATCGCGGCCGCCGCCCGGGAGATGGAGGAGGAGACCGGCTGGCGCCCCGGGCGGGCCGGTGCACCCGCTGCTGACCGTGGAGCCGTCGAACGGCCTCACCGACGCCCGGCACCACCTCTACTGGTCCGAGGAGGCCTGCTGGACCGGCCGGCCCAGCGACGCCTTCGAGTCCTCGCGCCGCGAGTGGATACCGCTCGAGCTGGTCCCGGACATGATCGCCCGCGGTGAGGTACCGGCCGCGGGCATGGCGGCCGGGCTGATGATGCTCCACCACCTACGGCTGGGCTGAGCCACCGCGAACCGCGTACGGGGCCGGACCGGGGATCGCCCGGTCCGGCCCCGTACGGGCACGAAGGAAGGATCAGGAGTACGGGTAGAAGCCCGAGCCGGTCTTGCGGCCGAGCCTGCCCGCGTCCACCATGCGCTGGAGCAGCGGGGGAGCGGCGTACAGCGGCTCCTTGAACTCCGCGTACATCGAGTCGGCGACCGAGGCCACCGTGTCGAGACCGATCAGGTCGGAGAGCTTGAGCGGGCCCATGGGGTGGGCGCAGCCGAGCTCCATGCCGTTGTCGATGTCCTCACGGCTGGCGATCCCCGACTCGAACATCCGGATCGCGGAGAGCAGATACGGAATCAGCAGCGCGTTGACGACGAAGCCCGAGCGGTCCTGGGCGCGGATCGGGTGCTTGCCGAGCACGTCCTGCACCAGGGCCTCGGAACGCTTGATCGTCTCGTCGGACGTCGTCAGCGCGGGGATCAGCTCGACGAGCTTCTGCACCGGGGCCGGGTTGAAGAAGTGGATGCCGATGACCTGGTCCGGGCGGGAGGTCGCCACAGCCAGCTTCACCAGCGGGATGGAGGAGGTGTTCGAGGCGAGAATCGCGTCCTGCCGGGTCACCACCTGGTCGAGCACCTGGAAGATCTCGGTCTTGACCTGCTCGTTCTCCACGACGGCCTCGATGACGAGATCGCGGTCGGCGAACTCGCCCAGGTCCGTGGTGAAGCTCAGCCGGGCGAGCGTCTCGTCGCGCTCCTCGGCAGTGATCTTGCCTCGCTCGGCGGCCTTCGAGAGGGAGTTGTACAGCCGGGTGCGGCCGATCTCCAACGCCTCGCCGGTGGTCTCGGCCACCATGACCTCAAGACCGCTGCGCGCGCACACCTCCGCGATACCCGCGCCCATCTGGCCACAGCCCACCACTCCGACGCGTGCAATGTCGGCCATAGAGTCCGTCACCTCGTGCCTTTCGCTGTTCTGTGTGTCGCAGGTTCCCGTCTGATTCCGGTGCCCGCCCCGACCCCCCGACGTTACTCCGCGACCCAGGGGTCATCGTGGGCCGGGGCGGGCATGCTCTGCGTTGCGCCCTGATACCCGGGTGACGGATGCAGACAGAGAGACGGCAGGTGCAGCGAAATGCGGCAATTGGGCCGAAGAGGCTTTGTGGCGGGTGCGGCCGGGGTGGTTGCGGGGGTGGTGAGCGGTGTCACCGCGGCCGGTGACGCCGTCGCGGTCCCGCTCCGGCAGGCCGGTGCCGAGGGCACCGGGGCGCCGGCCCGCAAGGGCTCTCACCATGACGCACGGCGCGAGCTGCGCGGCATGTGGGTCGCCACCGTCGCCAATCTCGACTGGCCCTCGAAGCCCGGCCTGACACCGGCCGCGCAGCGCGCCGAGCTGATCGCGTACCTCGACGAGGCCGTGGACCGGCGGCTGAACACCGTCATCCTCCAGGTCCGGCCGACCGCCGACGCGCTGTGGCCCTCGCCCTACGAGCCGTGGGCCCAGTACCTCACCGGTGTCCAGGGCAAGGACCCCGGCTGGGACCCGCTGGGCACTGCCGTCGCCGAGGCCCACCGCTGCGGCCTGGAACTGCACGCCTGGTTCAACCCGTACCGGGTCGCCAACCACACCGACCCGTCCCGGCTGGTCGCCACCCACCCGGCCAGACTGCACCCCGAGTGGGTCCTGCCGTACGGCGGGAAGCTCTACTACAACCCCGGAATCCCCGAGGTCCGCCGTTTCGTCCAGGACGCGATGCTCGACGCGGTCCGCCGTTACGACATCGACGCCGTGCACTGGGACGACTACTTCTACCCGTACCCGGTGGCCGGGCAGGTCTTCGACGACGACGCCACGTACGCCACATACGGCGCGGGCTTCCCGGACAAGGCCTCCTGGCGGCGCGACAACACCGACAAGCTGGTGCGCGAGACCGCCGAGCGGATCAAGGAGATCAAGAAGAACGTCCGGTTCGGGATCAGCCCGTTCGGGGTCTGGCGCAACGCCGCCACCGACCCGCTCGGCTCCGACACCAGGGCGGGGGTGCAGACCTACGACGATCTGTACGCCGACACCCGCGGCTGGGTCAGGAAGGGCTGGATCGACTACATCTGCCCGCAGGTCTACTGGAACATCGGCTTCGCCGCCGCCGACTACGCCAAGCTGCTGCCCTGGTGGAACGAGACCGTACGCGGTACGGGCGTCGACCTGTTCGTGGGTGAGGCGCTCTACAAGGCCGGCGACCCCGCCCAGCCCGCCGCCTGGCAGGACCCGGCCGAACTCTCCCGGCACCTCGACCTCGCCGCCGGGTACGACCAGGTGCGCGGTCATGTCTACTTCTCCGGGAAGGACGTGGTCACGGACCGGATCGGGGCCATGGACCAGGTGGTCGGCGACCACTACCGAAACCGGGTGCGCCCGCCCCGCTGACAGCAGCGGAGCGGACGCGATGTCGGGGCGGGCCGCCGGTATCCGGCCGGCCCGCCCGCAGCCCGGGGGCGAAGAGCAGTGCCGCCCGCCGGAGGCCGCTACGGAGTCTCCGGAGCCTGCTTCCGGCCGTGGGTGTGCTGTACGACGCTGTCGGGACCGGGTGAAATCAGGTGTTCGTGTCCGTCCTCGAAGCGGACGCGGAACGGGGGAGTGCCCCCGGCCCCGAGCACTTCGACGATCTCTGCGACCTTGTCGTGCTGCCCCACGGTCCTGCCGTGTATCAGCAGCCGGTCGCCCGTGTGTGCCTCCATAGGGACTGACCTCCTCACAGGTGGCGGTCCATGTCGACAAGTCTATGACCGGAAGGCGACTTCGCCCGGTGGAGCGGGTCCGGCTCGTCGTGGACGCCGGGCCCGCCCCGCCCGCCGGGCGGCCGTGATGCAGGCGAGCACCGCGAGAGCCGCCACCGGTGCCGCCGCCGAGACCGTCTCGCCGAGAGGAGGAACGACCACACCAGGGTCAGCAGCGGCTGCGCGAGCCGGAGCCGCACAGCCAGCGCACCCCGATCGCCGCCATCCCGCGCCGCCCGTACTTCTGCGCGGAGCCCCCTCCCACCACGGATTCGGCTGAGCCTCGCCGCGGTCGCCGGGGCGGCCGAGATCGCCGAGGGGATCGCCGGCTGCGCACCGCCGGCGACGAAGTCCTGACCGGTTCCGCGGGCGGCTTCCGGCCCTGACCGGGGTGGCCCGCGCGCCCTCTGGGAAGGCCGCTTCAAGCCAATCGAGGGCAGGTGCCGCCCGATCCGCCGCGGTCCGAGCCGGGCCGGAAGGACTCGTGAAGGCCCTCTTGACCGGAAGGTTGTTCGGATCCACGATCGCCGCCATGACTTCCAGAGTCTCGCTGGTCGCCGCGGCAGGCAGCTCCGCCGTGCTCGCCGAGCGCTTCGACGACGACCGGCCGCTCGACCACACCGGTCTGTACGAGATACGGCTCGCCGCGCCCGCTCTCATGCCGCTGGGCGCTGCCGAGTTGCGCTACTGCTCGCCGACTCCGCGCAGCCGCGCGACCGGTGACGCGCTGGGCTTCGCCCCGCTCGTCCAGCCGGCCCTGCGCGACTGCGACATGGGCCGCTGGCGCGGCTGGACCCTCGCCGACGTCACAGCATGCGAACCCGCGGCGGTCGATGTCTGGCTGGCAGATCCTCGCTCGGCCCCGCACGGCGGTGAACCGCTGCTCGCGTTCATCTCGCGGATAGGGGGCTGGCTGGACACCCGCCCCGCATGCGACGGCGCCATCGTCGCCGTGGCCGAACCGGCGGTCGTCCGGGCCGCGCTCGTCTACGCGCTCAAGGCGCCGCCGTCGACGTACTGGAGCGTGGACGTCGGGCCGCTCTCCACGGTCACGCTCACGGGTGTGCCTGGCCGCTGGAGTCTCAGGCTCGAAGCGGGGGTCCGCTGAAATTTCCCGGAGGAATTCCCGAAGAAATTTCCGGTGGATTTCCGGGAGTACGGGGAGCCGGGTGCCGCGATCGCTGTCCGTGCCGACGGGCCCGCGGTCCGTCTCCGGGGCAACCGTGCGGGCGGCGTCCGCGTCCGGCTATGGAACGGGCGGCCCTGGTCAGCGTCCGGTGAGCGGACAGGGGCGACTGCTCGGTGCACCCCGGTCCTCGTCGGCCGGGGGCCTCGCGGGCCTCGGCGCCCCGGTCGCCGCGCACTGGCCGGAATTCGTTGCGGTCGGGCCGTCGCCGGGGTGCGACGAACGGCGCCGGGTCCGCCGGGGCGTCCGGCGGACCCGGCGCCTCACCGTCAGTCCTCCTCCCGCGGGCCGGTGAGGAGGGTGAGGGCCTCGGCGATGCCGGCCTCGGCGGCCGCCTTGTCGATGCCGAGTTCCGTCAGCACACCCGCACCGTCCTCCTGCTCCAGCAGCGCGAGCAGGATGTGCTCGGTTCCGATGTGGTTGTGGCCCATCCGCAGGGCCTCCCGGAACGTCAGCTCGAGCGCCTTGCGGGCCCCGGCGTCGTACGGGACGAGATCCGGCAGCTCGCCGGTCACGGTCGGTGGCAGCGCCTCGGTCGCGGCTCGACGGACGTCCTCCAGCGTGATGCCCTGGGTCGTGACGAACGCGGCGCCCAGCCCTTCCGGCTCGCTGAGCAGCCCCAGCACCAGGTGCGCTGTGCCCACCTCGTCGTTGTGTGCCGCGCGGGCCTCGTTCTGCGCGGCCATCACGACGTTCCTGGCCCGCGGGGTGAAGCGGCTGAACCCCTGGCTGGGGTCGAGATTCGACACCTCACCGGGGTCCTTGGTGACGAACCGCTTCTGGGCCGCCTGCCTGGTCACCCCCATGCTCTTGCCGATCTCGGTCCAGGAGGCGCCCGAGCGCCGGGCCTGGTCCACGAAGTGGCCGATCAGATGGTCGGCGATGTCGCCGAGGTGGTCCGCGGCGATCACCGCGTCGGAGAGCTGGTCGAGGGCGTCGGTGTGCACCTTCTTGATGGCCTCGATCAGGTCGTCGAGGCGTACGGGATGCGTCGGGCGTACGGGATTCACCATGCGTCAACCGTAGGTTGACAGTTCCGAGGTGTCAACCGTCGGTTGACGGTGGGGTCGGTGAGGCGATGCACTGCCGAATCAGTGGGGCTACGCGTTACAGAAGACGCAGGCGTCCCAGTACGTCGGTGCGCACAGCACGCGGTGGCGTACGCACGAGGCCATGGCGGCCTCCTCCGGGCCGGGAAAGGGGAACCTGCCGCTCTGCCGCTCGGCGCAGGCGGGGTCGAACGCCTCGACCATCTCCCGGTACTGCCGCAGATACCCCTCGGCGAAGGGCGGCTCGTAATTCAGCTCGTCCCACCGGTGCCTGCGCAGCGCCAGATCGATCACCCGCAGGACGAAGTTCTTCGCCGAGGACTGCTCGTCGGCCGAGCCGCCCCAGTCGATCTCCTCCAGGTCGAAGCCGACCACCCCGCGCCCGACGGCGCCCTGGTCCTGCAAGGTCAGCAGGGTGGCGAAACGGTACTCCCAGACGCTCTTGGCGAGATCGGACACGGCCAGCATGAGCACGTCGACGAAGACGTCCGTGCCCCCGTTGGACAGGGACAGGCTGCGGCCCCCGCCGTCGAATGTGTTCCCCATCCGGACACCGTAGCGAGCGCGGCGGGAGCCGTTAGGCCGCCGGTACGACGGAGCGCGCCGCCCGGCGGGGATGCCGGGCGGCGCGCTCGTTCAGCGGGTGCGGGTGCGGGTCAGAGCGTGCCGCTGTCCGCGATGGTGATCTTCGCGGCCGGACGGCCGCTCTGCGAGCCGAGGGCCTCGATCTTCTTGACCAGCTTCATGCTGTCCTCGTCGTCCACCTCGCCGAAGACCACGTGCTTGCCGTCCAGCCACGACGTCACGATGGTCGTGATGAAGAACTGCGAGCCATTGGAGTTGGGGCCGCTGTTGGCCATGGAAAGCTGGCCCGGCTTGGTGTGCGACAGCTTGAAGTTCTCGTCCGCGAACTTGGCGCCGTAGATGCTCTGGCCGCCGGTGCCGTCGCCGCGGGTGAAGTCGCCGCCCTGCAGCATGAAGTCGGGGATGATGCGGTGGAACGAGGAGCCCTTGTAGCCGAAGCCCTTCTCACCGGTCGCCAGCTGGCGGAAGTTCTCCGCGGTCTTGGGCACGATGTCGTCGAACAGCTTGAACGTGATCCGCCCGGCGGGCTCGTCGTTGATGGTGATGTCGAAGTAAACCTTGCTCGTCATGGAACCATCCTGACATCGACCCGTTCGGTGCGTACGGGCGGGCAGGGGTGACAGGCCGCCCGGCTCTGGAGTGCCACAAGGGCGGGCGGGCTCGATGGCGCCGCCGGCAACGCCAGGGTGGAGAACACAGCCGCGCACGTGCGGAGCCCGATGCCGTTCGTCGGCGAGAACCGGCCGAAATCGAACTCTCCCCTGTACTGGAGACTGGGCTCCCGTCGCCGATCTCCGGGGACCGCTGGGCCGTTCTGACCTGCAGGTTCTTCTTCGAGTGATCTGCGTGGATCGCCCTCGGGCCAGTAGAGGAATCTCGTCTTGGCTGACGCCTGTCCATGGTCACGTCGAGGCCCTCACGCGTGAGCCGGCCGGGCTGCCGCGGAAGTGCTCGGTCCGGGCTGACCGCCGAATCACCCCTTCGAAGCTTTGCATAAAAGTGCATAGATGCGTATAGTCATGCCATCAAGGAGGAGGTTTCGATGGTGGTACGCGCAGCAGTGGCAGGGGCGAGTGGATATGCCGGAGGGGAGCTGCTCCGCCTCCTGCTGGTTCACCCTCAGGTCGAGATCGGGGCACTCACGGCCAACTCCAACGCCGGGCAGAAGCTCGGCGCGCTGCAACCGCATCTGCGGCCGCTCGCCGACCGGGTGCTCCAGCCGACCACCCCCGAGGTCCTCGCCGGGCACGATGTCGTCTTCCTTGCCCTCCCGCACGGACAGTCCGCCGCCGTGGCCGAGCAGCTCGGTGACGAGGTGCTGGTCGTCGACATGGGCGCCGACTTCCGGCTCGGGGACGCTGCGGACTGGGAGAAGTTCTACGGTTCCCCGCACGCCGGCACCTGGCCCTACGGCCTGCCCGAACTGCCGGGCGGGCGTTCGGCACTTGCCGGTTCGAAGCGTATCGCGGTGCCCGGCTGCTACCCGACCGCTGTCTCGCTTGCGCTCTTCCCGGCGTACGCGGCCCAGCTGGCCGAGCCCGAGGCAGTGATCGTCGCCGCGTCCGGCACCTCCGGCGCGGGCAAGGCGGCCAAGCCGCATCTGCTCGGCTCCGAGGTGATGGGCAACATGTCCCCGTACGGCGTCGGCGGCGCGCACCGGCACACCCCGGAGATGATCCAGAACCTCAGCGCGGCGGCCGGGGAGCCGGTCACGGTCTCCTTCACGCCGACCCTGGCGCCGATGCCCCGCGGCATCCTCGCCACCTGCAGCGCGAAGGCCAGGCCCGGCGTGAGCGCCGAGTCCCTCCGCGACGTGTACGAGAAGGCGTTCGCCGACGAGCCCTTCGTCGAACTGCTCCCCGAGGGACAGTGGCCCGCCACCGCGTCCGTCTACGGTTCCAACGCCGTACAGATCCAGGTCGCCCATGACGAGGCGGCGGGCCGGATCATCGTGATCAGCGCCATCGACAACCTCGCCAAGGGCACCGCCGGCGGTGCCCTGCAGAGCATGAACATCGCCCTCGGACTTCCCGAGGACACAGGTCTTTCCACGATCGGAGTCGCACCGTGAGCGTCACGGCAGCACAGGGGTTCTCCGCGGCGGGCATCGCCGCGGGAATCAAGGAGAGCGGTAACCCGGACCTGGCCCTGGTGGTCAACCACGGTCCGCGTCGCGCCGCCGCGGGCGTCTTCACCTCCAACCGCGTCAAGGCCGCCCCCGTCCTCTGGTCGGAGCAGGTACTGAAGGGCGGCGAGGTCACCGCCGTCGTGCTCAACTCCGGCGGTGCCAACGCCTGCACGGGCCCGAAGGGCTTCCAGGACACCCACGCCACCGCCGAGAAGGCCGCCGAGGTCCTCACCGGCCACAACGCGGGCGAGATCGCGGTCGCGTCGACCGGGCTGATCGGCACCCTGCTCCCGATGGACAAGCTGCTGCCCGGCATCGAGCAGGCCGCCGCCGCCCTCAGCGAGCACGGCGGCGAGAAGGCCGCCATCGCGATCAAGACCACCGACACCGTCCACAAGACCGCCGTCGCGGGCGGCGAGGGCTGGACCGTCGGCGGCATGGCCAAGGGTGCGGGCATGCTCGCCCCGGGGCTCGCCACCATGCTGGTCGTCCTCACCACCGACGCCGATGTGGATGCTGCCGGACTCGACTCCGCGCTGCGCGCCGCCACCCGCACCACCTTCGACCGGGTCGACTCCGACGGCTGCATGTCGACCAACGACACCGTGCTGCTGCTGGCCTCCGGGGCGAGCGGAATCACTCCCGAGCAGGAGGAGTTCGCCGAGGCCGTACGGACCGTCTGCGCCGACCTCGCCCGCCAGCTCATCGGCGACGCCGAGGGCGCCTCCAAGGACATCCGGATCGAGGTCGTGGGCGCCGCGACCGAGGACGACGCCGTCGAGGTGGGCCGCTCCATCGCCCGCAACAATCTCCTCAAGTGCGCCGTCCACGGGGAGGACCCCAACTGGGGCCGGGTCCTCTCCGCGATCGGCACCACGAAGGCCGCCTTCGAACCCGACCGGCTGAACGTCGCCATCAACGGCGTATGGGTCTGCAAGAACGGCAGCGTCGGCGAGGACCGCGACCTGGTCGACATGCGCTACCGGGAGGTCAAGATCACCGCCGACCTCGCGTCCGGCAACGAGTCCGCCGTCATCTGGGCCAACGACCTGACCGCGGACTACGTCCACGAGAACAGCGCGTACAGCTCATGAGCGCGGCGCGGAAACACACCGCACTCCCGAAGGCGCAGATCCTCATCGAGGCACTGCCCTGGCTGACCCGGCACAACGGCAAGACCGTCGTCATCAAGTTCGGCGGCAACGCCATGATCGACGAAGAACTGAAGGCGGCCTTCGCCCAGGACGTGGTCTTCCTGCGCCAGGCAGGCCTCAAGCCCGTCGTCGTGCACGGCGGCGGTCCGCAGATCAGCGCCCAGCTCGACAAGCAGGGTCTGGTCAGCGAGTTCAAGGCGGGCCTGCGCGTCACCACGCCCGAGGCGATGGACGTCGTACGGATGGTGCTCGCCGGACAGGTCCAGCGCGAACTCGTCGGCCTGCTCAACCAGCACGGCCCGCTCGCCGTCGGCATGACCGGCGAGGACGCCTGCACCATCACCGCCACCCAGCACCGGCCGACCATCGACGGCGAGATCGTCGACATCGGCCGGGTCGGCGAGATCACCGCCATCGACACCGGGGCGATCCAGGCGCTGCTGGACGACGGCCGCATCCCGGTCGTCTCCTCCGTCGCCCGCTCCGCCGACGACAACCACGTCTACAACGTCAACGCCGACACCGCGGCCGCCGCGCTCGCCGCCGCGCTGAACGCCGAGACGCTGATGGTCCTCACCGACGTCGAGGGCCTCTACGAGGACTGGCCCAACAGTGACGACGTGATCAGCCGTCTCACCGCCGCCGAGCTGGAGAAGCTGCTGCCCGAGCTGTCCAGCGGCATGGTGCCGAAGATGCAGGGCTGCCTGCACGCCGTGCGCAACGGCGTCGAGACCGCCCGCGTCATCGACGGCCGGGTCCAGCACTCGATCCTGCTGGAGATCTTCACCGACGAAGGAATCGGCACGATGGTCGTGCCCGACGCGCAGGGGGAGTCGTGAGCAACCAGGAGCTCGCACAGCGCTGGAGCCACGCGCTGATGGACAACTACGGGACCCCGAAGCTGTCCCTGGTCCGCGGCGAGGGCGCCCGGGTGTGGGACGCCGACGGTACCGAGTACCTCGACTTCGTCGGCGGGATCGCGGTGAACGCGCTGGGGCACGCACACCCCGCCGTCGTCGAGGCCGTCTCCACCCAGATCGCCTCCCTGGGCCACGTCTCCAACCTCTTCATCGCCGAACCGCCCGTCACCCTGGCCGAACGGCTGCTCCAGCTCTTCGGCCGGAGCGGCCGCGTCTACTTCTCCAACTCGGGCGCCGAGGCCAACGAGGCCGCCTTCAAGATCGGCCGGCTGACCGGGCGGACCCACATGGTCGCCACCGACGGCGGCTTCCACGGCCGGACCATGGGCGCGCTCGCGCTCACCGGCCAGCCCGCGAAGCGCGACCCGTTCCTCCCGCTGCCCGGTGACGTCACGCACGTCCCGTACGGCGACGCGGAGGCCTTGCGGGCCGCCGTCACCACCGACACCGCGCTGGTGATCATCGAGCCCGTCCAGGGGGAGAACGGCGTGGTCGTGCCGCCCGCCGGATATCTGGAGGCTGCCCGGGAGATCACCCGGGCCACCGGCACCCTGCTCGTCCTCGACGAGGTGCAGACCGGTATCGGCCGCTGCGGTCAGTGGTTCGAGCACCAGGCCCACCAGGGCGTCGAGCCCGATGTCGTCACCCTCGCCAAGGGCCTCGGCGGCGGACTGCCGATCGGCGCGACCGTGGCCTTCGGCCCGGCGGCCGAGCTGCTGAAGCCGGGCCAGCACGGCACGACCTTCGGCGGCAACCCGATCGCCTGCGCCGCCGGTCTCGCCGTCCTGGACACCCTGGCCGCCGACGGCGTCCTGGACCGGGTCAAGCGACTCGGCGAGAGGATCAGGGACGGCGTGGAGGGTCTCGGGCATCCGCTGGTATCCCATGTCCGTGGCTCCGGACTGCTGCTGGGTATCGTGCTCACCGAGCCCCTCGCACCTCAGGTGCAACAGGCGGCTCAGAGCGCCGGAATCCTGGTGAACGCACCCGCCCCCGATGTCCTGCGGCTGATGCCGCCGCTGATCATCGGCGACGCGGAAGTGGACGCGTTGCTCCAGGCACTGCCCGGCGCTCTCGACGCGGCACAAGGGGACGGACGATCCGGAGAATGAGGCGACGACGATGACCGAGGCGCAGGAAACCGAGTACGGCGGGCCGTCCGTGCCGCAGACCCGCACCGCACGCCACCGCCGGATCGTGGACATCCTGAACCGGCAGCCGGTGCGCTCGCAGAGCCAGCTGGCCAAGCTCCTCGCCGACGACGGGCTGAGCGTCACCCAGGCGACGCTCTCCCGCGATCTGGACGAGCTGGGCGCGGTGAAGATCCGCAACACCGGCGGCGAGCTGATCTACGCGGTGCCCAGCGAGGGCGGCTTCCGCACCCCGCAGGCACCGCTGGGCGGGTCGGCGAAGGAGGAGCGGATGCGGCGGCTCTCCGCCGAACTGCTCATCTCCGCGGAGGCATCGGCCAACCTCGTGGTGCTGCGCACCCCTCCGGGCGCGGCCCAGTTCCTCGCCTCGGCCATCGACCAGGCCGAACTGCACGACATCCTCGGCACCATCGCCGGCGACGACACCCTGATGCTGATCAGCCGTGACCCGGCGGGCGGTCAGGCGCTCGCCGACCATCTGCTGCGACTGGCGCAGAACGAGCGCTGAGCGGAACGGTGTCGGTCGGCTTCCGTGAACGAGCGCTGGGCGGAACGGTGTCGGTCGGCTTCCGTGAACGAGCGCTGGGCGGAACGGTGTCGGTCGGCTTCCGTCAGTAGCGCGTGATCGCGGTCGGGCCCGAGCGGGTCCCGATCGCGATGTGCGGACGGCGGACCGGGTCCACCCAGTCGAGGATCCGGTCCATCGCGGCCGCCGGCACGGAGACACAACCGGCGGTCGCGCCACGCCCGTTGACGTGGAGGAAGATTCCGGCTCCGCGACCCCGGACCGGCCGTTCGTAGTTGAACCCGATGACGAGCGCGCGGGCGTACTGCGTCGGATACGCGATCAGATGCTCCGCCTCGCCCGCCCGGCAGTCCTTGGGCCGTGGCTCCACCCAGCGGTTGTAGGCCCGCGCAGCGTTGTCCTGGCACCACCACGACCGGTCGTTGACCCGGCGGTAGGGATGGACGGTGCCGGCCGGTGCGGGCTTGATCCCGAAGGCGTACGGCAGGTCGTACAGGCCGGTGGGGGTGGTGCTCGTGCCCTGCTTGCGCGACGCCCCCTCGGTCAGGCCCTTCGCACCGAACCTGGCGGGTGTGGACCCGCCCTTCACCCAGACCCCACGGCGCAGATTCCACCAGGTGACGGTGCCTGTGGTGGAGCCCTTGGCCGGGGCCTCGGCCGTGATCAGCTGAGTGCCGCCGCCGGTGTCGGCCATCCGCTGCGGGAGCGGCGGCGAGGCGGCGGGCCGGGCCGCGACCGAGCCCGCCAGCGCGAGCAGTACCGAGAAGGTCACCAGAGATCTGCGCATGCCCGGACGGTAGACCCTCCGCCCGGCCGCCACCCGCGGTTCTGCTCCGTACGGCTCAAAGACGATCCGCCGCACCCCGGTCCGTCCGGGGCATCGCCGGCAGCGGGAGCGGCAGCCCCGGAAGCCCGTCGATGCTTGTCGCGATGTGCTCCTTCTTCTCGAAGTAGGCACTGAGCGAGGCGTCGTCCTCGCGTGCGAAGCGCCGGGCATGCAGCGGCCGGTCCTCGTCGTACGACATGAACGGCACCCCGTAGCCGCAGCTGTCCCGGATCAGCTCGGCGCGTACCACGATGACGGCGCGCAGCCCGTGGAGGCCCGGGTCCACGTCCGGGAAGTGGGCGAGCAGCGCCCCGAACCGCGGATCGTCACGGAAGACCGGCTCGCCGCGGCCGTGCACCCGCACGATGTTCGGTGGCCCCTGGAAGGCGCACCACATCAGCGTGATCCGGCCGTTCTCGCGGAGGTGGGCGACGGTCTCGGCGTTGCTGCCGGCGAAGTCCAGGTAGGCCACGGTCAGTTCGTCGACGACGGCGAACGAACCACTGACGCCCTTGGGGGAGAGGTTGACCGTGCCCTCGCCGTCCAGAGGCGCCGTCGCGGTGAAGAAGATGTGCTGCTCTTCGATGAAGGTCCTGATCCGTCCGTCGATGCGTTCATGTGTTTTTCCCATGGTGGCCATTGTCGGCGCCAACTCCGGTGGTGGTGAGGTGTTTTCACCTGGCGGGACGCCTTTTCGGGGGAGGGGTGACGATCGCACTTTTGACAGAACATGCAGAGGTCTGCATAGTTATGCCTATCGGTGGCCGCGCCGTGAGGAGAGACCCGCGGCCGGGCGGAAAGCCCGGGAAGCGTGACCTCGCCCGACCCCCGGCAGTTACGTCTCCGCCTCCCCGGCCCTCCGTGCGGGGAGGCGGCCGCACACCCACCACCCTGTTCTTCCCGAGGAGCACGCAGTGAGCAACGGCAACGGCAACAGCGACGTACGCCTCTGGGGCGCCCGTTTCGCCGACGGTCCGGCCGAGGCGCTGGCGAAGCTGTCCGCCTCCGTCCACTTCGACTGGCGGCTCGCGCCCTACGACATCGCCGGTTCCCGCGCCCACGCGCGCGTGCTGAACAAGGCGGGCCTGCTCACCGGGGACGAGCTGAGCCGCATGATCGCCGGTCTGGACCAGCTCGAAGCCGATGTCGCCGACGGCTCCTTCACCGGCACCATCGCCGACGAGGACGTCCACACCGCGCTGGAGCGCGGACTGCTGGAGCGCCTCGGCCCCGACCTCGGCGGCAAGCTGCGGGCCGGCCGGTCCCGCAACGACCAGATCGCCACCCTCTTCCGGATGTACCTGCGCGACCACGCCCGGATCATCGGCGGCCTGATCGCCGAACTGCAGGGCGCGCTGGTCGGCCTCGCCGAAGCGCACCCGGACGTCGCGATGCCCGGCCGTACGCATCTGCAGCACGCCCAGCCGGTGCTCTTCGCCCACCACGTCCTGGCCCATGCGCAGTCCCTGTCCAGGGACGCCGAGCGGCTGCGCCAGTGGGACGAGCGGACCGCCGTCTCGCCGTACGGCTCCGGCGCGCTGGCCGGGTCGTCCCTCGGCCTCGACCCGGAGGCGGTCGCCGCCGACCTCGGCTTCGAGCACGGGTCCGTCGGCAACTCCATCGACGGAACGGCCTCCCGCGACTTCGTCGCCGAGTTCGCCTTCATCACGGCGATGATCGGCGTGAACCTCTCCCGGATCGCGGAGGAGGTCATCATCTGGAACACGAAGGAGTTCTCCTTCGTCACCCTGCACGACGCCTTCTCCACCGGCTCCTCGATCATGCCGCAGAAGAAGAACCCGGACATCGCCGAGCTGGCCCGCGGCAAGTCCGGCCGTCTGATCGGCAACCTGACCGGCCTGATGGCCACGCTGAAGGCGCTCCCGCTCGCGTACAACCGTGACCTCCAGGAGGACAAGGAGCCGGTCTTCGACTCCTGCGACCAGCTGGAGGTCCTGCTGCCCGCCTTCACCGGCATGATGGCCACCCTCACCGTCAACCGCGAACGCATGGAGGAGCTGGCCCCGGCCGGCTTCTCGCTCGCCACCGACATCGCCGAGTGGCTGGTCAAGCAGGGTGTGCCGTTCCGCGTCGCCCACGAGGTCGCCGGTGAGTGCGTCAAGGAGTGCGAGCAGCACGGCATCGAGCTCGACCAGCTGACCGACGAGCAGTTCGCCAAGATCTCCGGGCACCTCACCCCCGAGGTCCGCACGGTCCTCAACGTGGCCGGTGCGCTCGCCTCCCGCAGCGGTCGCGGCGGGACGGCCCCGTCGGCCGTGGCCGTCCAGCTCGCCGAGGTGAAGGCCGACCTCGCCGCCCAGCAGGCCTGGGCCACCGCGAAGAACTGATCACTGCGAGGAAGGCACCGGGGCGGGGAGCGGCCGTACGCTCCCCGCCTTCCGCATTCCGTGAGCTGGGTTACGTTGACGGGGGAGCACACCCGATCGACGAGGAGCCCAACGATGCCTTTCGCCCGGCTGGCCACAGCGACCACACCGACCGCCCACATCGGGCTCGGCCTGGCGGCGGTCGGCAGGCCCGGCTACATCAACCTCCACCGCGACCGCGATCTGCCCGCCGACCGCAGCGTCGGGGCGATGCGCGAACGCACCCACGAGCTGCTCGACGCCGCCTACGCACAGGGCGTCCGCTACTTCGACGCGGCCCGTTCCTACGGCCGCTCGGAGGAGTTCCTGGCCGACTGGCTGACCGCGCGCCCCGAGGCCGACGACGTCGTCATCGGCAGCAAATGGGGCTACACCTACACCGCCGGGTGGAGCATCGAGGCCGAGGCGCACGAGGTCAAGGACCACAGTCTCGCCACGTTCCTGCGCCAGCGGGCCGAGACCGACGCGCTGCTCGGCGACCGTCTCGACCTCTACCAGATCCACTCGGTCACCGCCGACAGCCCCGCCCTCACCGACAAGGAGCTGCACGCCCGGCTGGCCGCACTCGCCGCGGAGGGCGTCAGCGTCGGCCTCTCGACCAGCGGCCCCGCCCAGGCCGACGCGATCCGGGCCGCGCTCGCCGTCACCGTCGACGGCGAGCCGCTGTTCCGTACGGTCCAGGCCACCTACAACGCCCTGGAGACCTCGGCCGGGGCGGCGCTGGCCGAGGCCCATGCCGCCGGCCTCACCGTGATCGTCAAGGAGGCCATGGCCAACGGGCGGCTCGCCGGCACGGAAGCCCCCGCCGTGGTCCGGGAGATCGCCGCCGACGCCGGTCTCGGCAGCGACGCGGTGGCCCTGGCGTTCGTGCTGCACCAGCCCTGGGCCGGGGTGGTGCTCTCCGGCGCGGCGACCGTCGACCAGCTCGCCGGGAACCTGCACGCGCCCCTCATCGACCTCGACGAGGAGCGGCGCGCCCGGCTCGACGCGCTGGTGGAGGAGCCCGATGCGTACTGGCGGCACCGCGCCGGTCTGCGCTGGAGCTGACCGGAGAACGCCGGGGCCCTGGTGCGGGGCGCCGAGGCCGTGGCCCGGCAGGCGATGGTGTTCACGCGGTCGTCGCAGCCGGCCCTGGTCGACGGGGAACCGTCGGCCGTCATCGCGACGCGCGAGGGCCGGCGGTTCGCGGTCATGGTGTTCACGGTCGCCCGGGGGAAGGTCGTCGAGATGTCCGTGATCAACGCCCCGGCCCGCCTCCCCGGCCTCGGTCCGACAGTCGTCGACGACCGACGGGCCCGCCCCGCGGGGAGCCGTCCGCCCACGCCGCGAGCGCCGCGAAGTCGGACGGCAGCAGACCGACTCCGGGGTCGATCCAGTGCAGCAGCGCCTCGGTGGTTCCTCGGCCCAGGACCCATTGCCGGTCCGGCTCGGTGATCTCGTCGTCGACCCAGGCGAACGGCCTGCCGGCCGCGTACTCCACGACGTACTGCGTCTTCCAGTACGTGCCGTCCGGCGCGCTGCCGTGCATCGAAGGCCAGTCGATGTACGGCAGCGGGGGCAGCTCGAGCCGCGGCCCGATCCAGACGTTCGCCTCGTCCTTCCAGGTCGTCGCCCAGACCAGCTCGTACCGGCCGGCCAGCGCCAGCAGCGCCCTGCCGTGCTCCGGGTTCAGGAGGACGGGGAGCGGCGGACCGTAGTCCCATCCCGTCGGCCGCGTCAGATGCTTCGCATAACCATCCGGTGGCCGCGGGTGCGCGAGCGCCTCGTAGGGATTGAGCGGACCGTCGATGTCGATCAGCAGCAGCGGCTTCATGGCGCCATGGTCCTCCCTCCCCGAGGGGGTGGCCACGCCTTTGATGAGACATTGTTGTCTCATATGGTCTACGCTTGTCTCATGAGTCTCGACCGTGAGCAGGTGCTGCGCAGCGCCGCCGCTCTGCTGACCCGCAAATCGACCGCCACCATGGACGAGGTCGCCAGGGCCGCAGGCATCGGGCGCGCCACCCTGCACCGGCACTTCGCCGGACGGGACGCCCTGGTCAGAGCGTTGGAGAACCTGGGCATCCAGGAGGTCGAAGCGGCCCTGGACGCCGCCGCGCTCGACGAGGGCCCCGCGCAGGACGCGCTGCGCCGCCTCGTCGCGGCCGTCGAGCCGAGCGCCGGACTGCTCTCCTTCCTCGTCACAGAGAACCAGCTCTTCGAGGGCGAAGAGGTGAACGAGGGCTGGAGCCGCCTCGACGCCCGGGTCTCCGCCTTCTTCCGGCGCGCCCAGGAGCGCGGCGAATTCCGGATCGACCTCACCCCCGCCTGGCTGACCGAGGCGCTCTACGGGCTCATCTCGTCCGCCGCCTGGGCCGTCCAGGACGGCCGGGTCGCGAGCCAGGACTTCCAGTACATGATCGTCGAGTTGTTGCTCGGCGGTGCACGCCGGAGCGTGGAGCAATGAGCCGTATCGCACAGCAGGTGGAAACCCCGAACGAGCTGCAACGTCCCGGGCGGTGGCTCGCCCTGGCCGTGCTCGTCCTCGCCGTGCTGCTCGTGGCGATCGACGCCACCGTCCTCGGCCTCGCGACCCCCTTCCTCACCGAGGACCTCGAACCGACCGGCACCCAGCTCCTGTGGATCGGCGACGTCTACTCCTTCGTCATCGCCGGTCTCCTGGTCTCGATGGGCAGCCTCGGCGACCGCATCGGCCGCAAGAAGCTGCTGCTGTGCGGTGCGACGGCGTTCGGCGCGGTCTCGGTGCTCAATGCCTACGCGCACACCCCCGAGATGATGATCCTGGCGCGGGCGCTGCTCGGTGTCGCGGGCGCCACGCTCATGCCCTCCACGCTCGCCCTGATCCGCAATCTCTTTCACGACCCGCGCGAGCGCAGCCTGGCCATCGGCATCTGGGGAGCGATGGCCTCGGCGGGCGCGGCCGTCGGCCCCCTGGTCGGCGGACTGCTGCTGGAGCACTTCTGGTGGGGCTCGGTCTTCCTGATCAACCTGCCGGTGATGGCGGTCCTCGTGGTCGTCGGCGCCAAGACGATCCCCGAGTCCAGCAACCCGGCCCCGGGCCCCTGGGACCTGGTCAGCGTGGCGCTCTCCTTCATCGGCATGATCGGCGTCGTGTACGCGATCAAGGAGCTGGCGGCGCACGGCCCGAGCTGGGGGACCGTCGTCGCGGGACTCGGCGGCGTGGCCGCACTCTGCTGGTTCGTACGCAGGCAACTCACGCTGCCCGCACCCCTGCTGGACATGCGGCTCTTCCACCACCGGGGCTTCTCGGGCGCGGTCCTCGCCGACCTGCTGACCATCCTCGGCCTGTCCGGGCTGATTTTCTTCCTCTCCCAGTTCCTCCAACTGGTGCAGGGGCGCGGCCCGCTGGAGGCCGGCCTCGCCGAACTCCCCGCGACCGTCGGTGCGGTCGTCGCAGGTCTGATCGCGGGCCGGGCAGCCCGGCGCTTCTCGGTGCGCTCGGTGGTGACCGGCGGCCTCGGTGCAATCGGTCTGGCGCTCGCCGCGGTCACCCTGATGCACAAGGAGACCGCCTACCCGCTGATCGGCGCGGTGCTGCTCATCGTCGGACTGGGCGCGGGCTTCGCCTTCACCGTCACCTCCGACGTGATCCTCTCCAGCGTCCCGAAGGAGCAGGCGGGTGCCGCCGGCGCGGTCTCGGAGACGGCGTACGAACTCGGCGCGGCCCTCGGCATCGCCCTGCTCGGCTCCATCGTCACCGGCGCCTACCAGACCTTCCAGTCGCCCGAGGGCATCCCGCCGGCCAATGCCGCCGCTGCGCACGAATCGCTGGGCGGCGCGGTCGAGGCGGCCCACGGTCTGCCGGCCGGGCAGGCACAGGCGCTGCTCGCCGCCGCGCAGGATGCGTTCGTCGAAGGGCTGCGGCTCGCCGCGGGGATCGGTGCGGCGGTCCTGCTGGCGACGGCCGTCGCCGCCTGGTTCCTGTTGCGGGGTCAGAAACTGGAGGACGGCATCGTGCACCAGTAGCCGCCCGGACACGCGGAAGGGCCCGTACCCTCAAACCCCGGGTACGGGCCCTTCCGCATGTCCTGCCGTCGGCGCCTCGCGCCTCAGTTCACGCGGCCTTGGCCTTCGTGGCGTACATGTCGACGTACTCCTGACCGGACAACCGCATCACCTCGGCCATCACCGAGTCGGTCACCGCCCGCAGCACATAGCGGTCGCGGTCCATGCCCTCGTAGCGGGAGAACTCCATCGGCGCACCGAAGCGGACCGTCACCTTGCCGGGACGGGGCAGGCCCGCTCCGCCGGGCTGCAGCTTGTCCGTGCCGATCATCGCGAACGGCACCACGGGTGCGCCCGTCATCAGCGTGAGCCGGGCGATGCCCGTACGGCCCCGGTACAGACGGCCGTCGGGGGACCGGGTGCCCTCGGGGTAGATGGCGAACGCCTTGCCCTCCTCCAGTACCCGACGGCCCGTCATCAGCGCCGCGACACCGCCGCGGCCGCCGTCCCGGTCCACCGGGATCATGCCGCAGCCGGTGAAGAACCAGGCCATCGCCCGGCCCTTGAGCCCCTTGCCCGTCACGTACTCGTCCTTGCCGATGTAGAACACCGGCCGGTCGCAGCAGAGCGGCATGATCATCGAGTCGATGAACGTCAGATGGTTGCCCGCGAGAATCACCGGACCGTCCCCGGGAATGTTCTCCACACCCTCCACCTGGGGGCGGAACATCAGGCGCAAGATCGGTCCGAGCACTGCCTTGATGAGTGCGTGTCGGGACAACGGTTCCTCCGGTGTTGTGGCCGGGCCGGCCGAGGAGCGGGGTCGTGACGGTCCATGCAGGTGAGGACGATACTCGCGGGCACTCGCTGATCGCACATCGGGTTCACGGAGCGGATACGCGGCGTTGACATGAGTTTCCGCCATGTTCGTCCAGGAGCTGCCCTCACGACGGTACCGCTGCCTACGCTCGGGCCTCGCCCGACAGGTGCCAGACATCACACGCGAGGAGCATTCATGACTGAGCGCGCGCAGACCGGTCCCGGCCGCAGAACCATGCTGGGAGCGGGAGCCGCCGTACTGGGCACGGCCGCCCTCGGACTGGCCGGCGGCCCGGCCGCCGCCGACACCGCGGTCGACGGCGCGGGGCGCCACGGCGGGCACGGCTTCCGCCTCGACCTGCCGGTGCCCACCGTCATCGGACACCGCGGCACCAGCGGATACCGGCCCGAGCACACCCTCGGCTCCTACCAGCTGGCCCTCGACATGGGCGCGCACATCGTCGAGCAGGACCTGGTGCCGACCAGGGACGGCCACCTCGTATGCCGTCACGAGAACGACATCACCGCCACCACCGATGTCTCCGACCACCCCGAGTTCGCGAGCCGCAGGACCACGAAGAAGGTCGACGGCGCCCTTCTCACCGGCTGGTTCACCGAGGACTTCACCCTCGCCGAGCTGAAGACGCTGCGCGCCAAGGAACGCATCCCCGGCACCCGCCAGAAGAACACGCTCTACGACGGCCGTTGGGAGATCCCCACCTTCGAGGAGGTGCTGCGCTGGGCCGACCGCGAGGGCCGCAGGCGCAAAAAGCCCGTCTGGCTGTACGTCGAGACCAAGCACCCCACCTACTTCCGCGGTCTCGGCCTCGGCCTCGAAGAGCCGCTCGCCAAACTGCTGCGCCGCTACAACCGGCACCGTCAGCAGTCGCCGCTCATCCTCCAGTCCTTCGAGCCCAGCAGCATCCAGCGGCTCGCGCGGCTCGTCGCGACCCCGCGCGTCGTGCTGCTCTCCGGCGCCGGTGAGCGCCCCTGGGACTTCGTGACGTCCGGTGACCCGCGCACCGTGGCGGACCTGGTGAAGCCCGAGGGGCTGAAGTGGATGGCCTCCTTCGCACAGGGCATCGGCCCCACCCTGGACCTGGTCATCCCCAAGGACGCCTCGGGGCGCCTCACCACACCCACCACCCTGGTCGAGGACGCACACGCCCAGGGTCTGGTCCTGCACCCCTACACCATGCGCAACGAGAACACCTTCCTCCCCGCAGACTTCCGGCGCGGCACGGACCCCAACGCCTACGGTGACGTGTTCGGCGCGTTCCAGGCGTACTTCGCGACGGGCATCGACGGCGTCTTCTCCGACAACCCCGACACGGCCCTGCTCGCCGCGGCGGACTTCGCCGCCAAGTGACAGCCGCGTCAGCACCCGGCCGGGACGTGCCCCGGTCGGGTGGTGCTCGCCCGGTACGGCAACCGGCGGCGGGCGCGGGCGCGTCGGCCGGGGCATGACGCTTCTCGATCTTGCTCCCGCAGGCCCCGCCCCCGCCGCCGCGTCCCTGGTCCGTGCCCTGCACCCGCTGGTCAGCGCCGAGGCCATGGCCGAGGTGGCCGCCTCGGTGACGGGTGCGGCGATCGAACCGGCCGATCTCGAACAGGCCGTCTGGCTGCGGCTGCTGGAACGGCTCGCGGGGGAGGGGCCGCCGGCCGACCCGGCCCGCTGGGTGCGTGATGCCGTACGGGGAGAGGCCCGCAGGGCCCGTCGTACGGCCCGGCACGAACGTCCCTACCGCGACGACACCGCCGCGGACCCGGCCGGCTGCCCCGAACGGCTCGCCCTCGGGGCCGACGAACGCCGGGCGCTGCGGGCGGCGGTGGACCGGCTGCCCGGCAGGTGCGCCCGGCTGATGACGGCGATGCTCGCGCCCAGCGATCCGACCTACCGGGAAATCGCAGGGAAGTTGGGTATGTCACAGGGGAGTTTGGGCCCGATCCGTTCCCGTTGCCTTGGATGTCTGCGCAGAATGCTCGCGGCGGAGGTTGCTGCTCCTGAACTGCGGGGAAAGGAGCGTTAGACAACCGGTGGATCAGGTGGGCGGAGGCATGCGCGGATGGGCATGAGCGTGATCATC
The DNA here is from genome assembly GCF_053594575.1 of Streptomyces sp. NPDC001880. Taxonomy (NCBI): domain Bacteria; kingdom Bacillati; phylum Actinomycetota; class Actinomycetes; order Kitasatosporales; family Streptomycetaceae; genus Streptomyces; species Streptomyces sp. NPDC001880. Next base: position 112,930 of record NZ_JBSFET010000011.1, on the reverse strand, counting down.
TCGACGGCGACGGCACAGGACGCCGAACAGATCTTGAAACTCCAGTACCTCTGCTTCCAGAGCGAGGCGGAGCTGTACGGGAACTACCGGATCGACCCGCTCGTCCAGACCCTCGACTCGCTGCACACCGAAATTGCCACCAACCTGGTGTTCGTGGCGCGGTTGGGTGACGAGGTCGTGGGTTCGGTCCGGGGAGCCATCGGCGCGGACGGCGCGGGGGAGATCGGCAGGCTCTGCGTCCACCCCCGGCTCCAGGGCCACGGACTCGGTGCCCGGCTGCTGCGGGCGGCGGAGTCGGGACTCGCCGACGAGCGGTCGGCCACCCGGTTCCGGCTGCACACCGGTCATCGCAGCGAGAGCAATCTACGGCTCTACCGGCGGGCGGGGTACGCCCCCGTGGGCAACGAGACCGGCCGGGACGGCGTCCTGATGATCCTTCTGGAGAAGGACGCCACCAAGCCCGCGTACGTGGCCAGCGCCTGAACGCCCAGGCACCGCGGCGTGCGTGCGCCAGGCCCCGCGAGCCCGGCGTGATCCAAGCGAAAGACTCTGGGGCCTGTCCGACCCTGATCCGCCGGACGGGCCCTAGGCCTTCCTCGCCCGGCGCAGCCACATCATCCCGGTGATCGGCAGGATCACCGGGATGAACAGGTACCCCATGCCGAAGTCGGACCAGACGGTGGCGTCCGCGAACGCCGACGGCTCCGCCATCGTCCAAGTACCGACGACCAGCACGCCCAGCAGTTCGGCGGCGCAGCACACCAGCGCGGTCCGGCGCGCCTTCTCGCCCCCGCGCACCAGTGAGTACGTGATGAACCCGTACACGAGCGCGGCGACGGCGGACAGCACATAGGCGAGCGGCGCCCTGCCGAAGTCCAGGATCATCTGGACGATGGAGCGGGAGGCGGCCGCGACGGTGAACACCCCGTAGAACCAGACCAGTACCCGGCCGGGACCCGTGCCGAGATCGAAGGGCTGCTTCTCGCCGGTGGCCGCCGCGGGAGTGCGTTCGGTGTCGGTCACGGTCAGTTTCCCCAGATGTCGTAGAGCCGTACTTCGAGTACGGCCAGCACGACCGCGCCCGCCGTCACCGTCACCGAACCCCACCGGGTCCGCTCGGCCAGCGACAGGAAACCGGCCGCGGGCACCGCGAAGAAGGCCCCGATCAGATACGCGATGAAGATCGTCATGCCCTGCTCGGGCCGTTCACCCCCGGAGAGCTGCACGATGCCCACCACCAGCTGGGCCAGCGCCAGCAGTGAGACCACGGCCATCCCGATGAAGTGCCAGTCCTTGGTCGGCTGATCGCGGTACGCGGCGAATCCGCACCAGGCGGAGAGGGCGAGCGCGGCCACGGCGACCGCGACCGTCAGGGCGTCAAGCATGAGCCGAGGGTATTACGGAACGAAAGGCCCCCTGTGTGCGCCCCCGCCGCCGGACCGCGGAGCGGACGGGCGGCAGGGGCGAGGGTCGTGGCATTGGCCACAGGTCGGGGCCGCTCCGGGCCGGTCGCGGATGTGGTCATCGATGCCCTCTCTGCCGTATCGGTGCAGGTCACGGGCGTGCGGGCGGAAGACGAGACGAGCGGCCGAACCGGCTCCCACCACTGTCCACGCCCGTCCGCTATTCGGACAGGCGGATCGGGTGGGACGTTACGTCTGCTTTACTCGGGGCATGACCACGACGAGCAGCCGCATCCTTGCGACCGAGGCGATCACGACGCCCGGTGCTCGTTGTATGTGTCGAATGCGCACCTTCTGAGGGTCCCCCGCTCCTCGCGCCCCGAAGCGAGACCGAGCCCAGCCGTCCGCATCCAGCGGAACGAGCCCGCCCCGGCACCGCCGCCCGGCCACCTGCCGCCCCGAGCCGTGCCGGGACCCCGCTCGGAACGTCCGATCGAAACGTCCGAATCGGTCTCATCAGACGAATGCCCCGTGCCCGGCGGACACTGCGCCGCGCACTCGACAGTGACGGAAACCCTGTGATCACCACTTCGGGCCTCACGAAGGTCTACCAGTCGCGCGGCCGGGAGGTCACCGCCCTGGACGGCGTCGACCTGCACGTCCGCGAGGGCGAGGTGTACGGCGTCATCGGACAGAGCGGCGCCGGCAAGTCCTCCCTGATCCGCTGCATCAACCTCCTGGAACGCCCCACCTCCGGCACCGTGACCGTGGCCGGCCAGGACCTCACCGCACTCGCCGGACGCGGCCGCCGGGCCGGCCGGGAACTGCGCGAGGCACGCAGCCGCATCGGCATGGTCTTCCAGCACTTCAACCTGCTGGCCTCCCGCACCGTCCAGGCCAACGTCGAACTCCCGCTGGAGATCCTCGGCGTCCCTGGGCGGGACCGCTCCCGCAAGGCCCTCGAACTCCTCGGCCTGGTGGGCCTCGCCGACAAGGCCAAGGTCTACCCCGGTCAGCTCTCCGGCGGCCAGAAGCAGCGCGTCGGCATCGCCCGCGCCCTGGCCGGCGACCCCGAGGTGCTGCTCTCCGACGAGGCGACCTCGGCCCTCGACCCCGAGACCACCCGCTCCATCCTCCAGCTGCTGCGCGACCTCAACCAGCAGCTCGGCCTGACCGTCCTGCTCATCACGCACGAGATGGACGTCGTCAAGACGATCTGCGACTCAGCCGCGCTGATGCAGAAGGGGCGCGTGGTCGAGTCCGGCACGGTCGGCGAGCTGCTCGCCACCCCCGGCTCCGAGCTGGCCCACGAACTGTTCCCCGTCGGCGGTACGGCCTCCGGCCCCGAGTGCACGGTCGTCGACGTCACCTTCCACGGCGACGCAGCCGGCCGGCCGGTGATCTCCCAGCTCTCGCGCACGTACAACATCGACATCTCGATCCTGGGTGCCGCTATGGACACCGTCGGCGGCAAGCAGATCGGCCGGATGCGCGTCGAACTGCCCGGCCGCTTCGAGGAGAACGTCGTTCCGATCGGCTTCCTGCGCGAGCAGGGCCTCCAGGCCGAGGTCGTGACGGACGACGGCCCCGCCATCCCCGTGCAGACCCTCGCCCAGCTCACCCAGGAGGTGGCGAAGTGACCTGGTCCGAAATGCAGCCGCTGCTCACCCAGGGGACCATCGACACCCTCTACATGGTGCTCTGGTCCACGGTCGTCACCGTGCTCGTGGGACTGCCGCTCGGCGTCCTGCTGGTCCTCACCGACAAGGGCGGACTGCTTCAGAACACCCCGGTGAACAAGGTCATCGGGGTGATCGTGAACATTGGCCGCTCGCTGCCGTTCATCATCCTGCTGATCGCCCTGATCCCCTTCACCACCTGGATCGTCGGCACCTTCATCGGCCCGACCGCAATGATCGTTCCGCTCTCCGTCGGCGCCATCCCGTTCTTCGCCCGGCTCGTCGAGACCGCCGTCCGCGAGGTCGACCACGGGCTCGTCGAAGCCGTCCAGTCGATGGGCGGATCCATCCCGACGATCGTCCGCAAGGTTCTGCTGCCACAGGCGCTGCCCTCGCTCGTCTCGGGCGTCACCACCACCGTCATCGTGCTCATCGGCTACTCCGCGATGGCCGGCGCGGTCGGCGGCGAAGGGCTCGGCTCCAAGGCCGTCACCTACGGATTCCAGCGCTTCGACAACCGGTTCATGCTCGTCACCGTCGCGTTGCTGATCGTCATCGTGACCGCGATCCAGCTGATCGGCGACCTGGCCGTACGTCTGCTCGCCCGCCGGGGCCGCGCCGCATCCTGAGACTTCCTCGCCGCTCGCAAGCCCGAACTCCTTGTCCGGGCGCACCACCCTCACCACCGGAAAGAGGCACTTTTCGTGCGTAAGAACATCAAGATCACCGCGGCTGCCGCCGCCACCGCCGCCATCGCCCTCGGCCTCACCGCCTGCGGCACGTCGTCCGACCCGGGCGCCAAGGGCGAGACCGGTGCCAAGGCCGACACCTCCAACGCGCTCGTCGTCGCCGCGTCCCCGACACCGCACGCCGACATCCTGGACTTCGTCAGTAAGAACCTGGCCGAGAAGGCGGGCCTCAAGCTGGAGGTCAAGGAGTTCACGGACTACGTCCTGCCGAACACCGCCACCGAGACCGGCCAGGTCGACGCCAACTTCTTCCAGCACCAGCCGTACCTCGACGACTTCAACAAGAAGAAGAGCACCCACCTCGTCCCGGTCGGCACCGTCCACCTGGAGCCCCTCGGCCTGTACTCCAAGAAGGTCAAGGATCTGAAGGACATCAAGGCCGGCCAGACCGTCGCCGTCCCCAACGACACCACCAACGAGGGCCGCGCACTCCAGCTCCTCGCCGAGAACGGCCTCATCACCCTCAAGGACGGCGTCGGCAGCAGCGCCAAGCTGAGCGACATCACCGACAAGAAGGGCCTGGAGTTCAAGGAGCTGGAGGCCGCCACCGTGCCCCGCGCCCTGAACGACGTCGACGCCGCCGTCATCAACGGCAACTACGCGATCGAGGCCGACCTCAAGCCCGCCGAGGACGCCCTCGTGCTCGAAAGGGCCGACGGCAACCCCTACGCCAACCTCATCGCCGTGAAGAAGGGCAACGAGCAGGACCCCCGCGTCCAGAAGCTCGTGAAGCTCCTGCACTCCGACGAGGTCAAGAAGTTCATCGAGGACACCTACCAGGGATCCGTCGTCCCGGCCTTCGGCACCGACGCCAAGTCCTGACACCCGTACAGCATTTGTCCGAGGAGCCCCGGGCACCCCATGCAGGGGGCGCGGGGCTCCGTCGCGCGGACCCGCCCATGCGCGGCATCGGGCCGATGCTGCATGCTGTGCCTTTAACGGTCTTCGGTATGGAGCTGCGCATGAATTCCACCTTTCCGGACATCTCCATCAGCACGGATCGGTTGGTGCTGCGCCCCTTCGACATGGCGGACGTCCCGGCGTACATCGAGATGATGAACGACGAACTCGTCACCGCCTGGACCGAGGCACCCCACCCCTACACCCAGGTCGACGCCGAACGCTGGGTCCGCAGGATCGCCCCCGCCCAGCGCACCACCGGTGACGGCATCGTCCTCGCCGTCACCGAGTTCCTCACCCAGCGGCTCGTCGGCTCGGTCCGGCTCCGCAACACCGACTGGCGCACCCTCTCCACCGAGGTCGCCTACATCACCGCCCCCTGGGCCCGCGGCGAGGGTTACGCCACCGAGTCCGTGCTGGCCGTGGCCCAGTGGCTCTTCCGCGACCAGGGCTTCGAGCGCATCGAACTGCGCACCGCCGCCGACAACACCGCCTCCCAGCAGGTCGCACAGAAGCTCGGCTGCATCAGCGAGGGCGTCCTGCGCAACGCCCGCATAGCGCGCACCCAGACAGAGGACGGCGGCTGGACCGACATCAGGACCGACCTGATCGTCTGGGGTCTGCTCCCCGAGGACCTCGAAGGCGTCGCCGAGCAGCTCGCCGACGCGGGCGGTTACGGCGCCTACAACGACTGGAACTGACCCCTCGAAGGGGTCCTGACACCCCGTTCGCACGGACCGGGTACTCTCACCCTGCCCCACCTCGCCACCATCACCGCCTGCGACAACTCCAGGAGACTGACGACAGATGGCCGATCGGGTCACCGTGATCGGCTGGGACGGCTCACCACTGACGGGAGCGGCCACGGCCGCCCTCTCCGCCGCCACGCTCGTCGCCGGAGCCGCCCACCACCTCGCACTCCCCGAAGTCCCGGCGAACGCCGAACGTATCCGCCTGGGCTCCATCGACCTGGCCGCCCGCCGGATCGCCGGCCACCGGGGCAGCGCCGTGGTCCTCGCCGACGGGGACCCCGGCTTCTTCGGCGTCGTACGCAACCTCCGCGCACCCGAGCACGGCCTGGAGGTCGAGGTCGTCCCGGCCGTGTCCTCCGTCGCCGCCGCGTTCGCCCGCGCGGGAATGCCGTGGGAGGACGCCCGGACGGTTGTCGCCCACCCCCGCACTCTGCGCCGCGCCGTCAACGTCTGCCGCGCCCACCACAAGGTCGCCGTCCTCACCTCGCCCGGCGCGGGCCCCGCCGAACTCGCCCTGCTCCTCGAAGGCGTCCACCGCACCTTCGTCATCTGCGAGGAACTCGGCACCACCCGCGAACAGGTCACCGTCGTCACGTCCGACAAGGCCGCCGACCACATGTGGCGCGACCCCAACGTGGTCATCGTCATCGGCGGCGGCCCCGAACCGCAGGCCAACGGCGCCTGGATCGCCGGCCACCACCCGGCCTACCCCCGTGGCGTACGCGGCTGGGCACTGCCCAGCGAGGCCTATCCGGGCGCCCCCGGGGGGAGCCAGGACAGCGGCGAAGGCGAGTCCCCCGGGCTGCGCGCCGCCCAACTGGCCCGCCTGGGCCCCCGGACCGGCGACCTCCTCTGGGACATCGGATCCGGCAGCGGGGCCCTGTCCGTGGAGGCCGCCCGCTTCGGCGCGGCGGTCCTGGCCGTCGACAGCGACCCGGCCGCGTGCGCGCGTACCGCGGCGGCGGCGCGGGCGTTCGGAGTCCAGCTCCAGGTGGTCGAGGGCCGGGCCCCGCATGTGCTGGAACGGCTGCCGGAACCCGATGTCGTACGGATCGGGGGCGGCGGGGTCCCCGTCGTCACCGCCGTCACCGAGCGGCGGCCGGAACGCATCGTGACCCATGCCTCGACGCGGGACGAGGCCGAGGCGCTGGGCGCCGCCCTGAGCGGAAACGGGTACACCGTCCGCTGCTCGCTCCTCCAGTCCGTCGAACTCGACACGGCCGCATGGTCGGAGCGTGAACGCTCGGTCGTGTTCCTCCTCTCGGCGCTACGCTCCGACCTCGCCCCGTGACCTGGTCGGCGCACAGCGGGAGGTAGGCTGGCCGATCGTTGCACCGCGCCCGGACGTTCGTCGCTTCGTTCGTCAATGTCCGGAAAAGGGGACCGTTTTGGCCCCCGCTGTGGTACGGCAGAACCGGGGGATGCGCGACGTGGCGCAGTCCACAGCGGGCCGTGGCGAAATGGGCTGCCGCGGCGGCGAACGGCCGAGAGAATGCATTATGTCCGCGACCGATTCGTGCCGCGCGGCGAGCCCGCTCGTTCTTGTTGACGAGCGCCGGCGTGCCGTGTTCGGGCGTCCCGGGCGAAGGGCCGAAGGAGCACTGACGATGGGCGAGGGGTACGCATGAGTGACACCGGCCAGATCCCGGGTGAGGGACTGCCGGAGAACGCAGGCACGGTGGAGCAGCCGGGCGTCGCCGCCCCGGATGCCTACGCCTACCTCGCTCCCTCCGAGCATGTCTCCGAGGACGACGACCTTCTCCTGATGCCGAGCCCGCAGGGCGCCTGGAGTGAGCCGCAGGCCGTACCGGCCCCGGGCCAGTACCCCGAGGGTGCCGCCGCCCAGGCGCCGGTGCCGGGACAGGGCGCCTACCAGGCCCCGCCCGTGGCACAGCCCTACGCCCAGCCGGCCGGCGAGACGCCCGCACAGCCCCAGGGACCCGTCCAGGTCCAGGTGCAGGAGCCCCCCGTCCAGACGCAGGTCGCGGATGCGTACGCGGCCCAGCAGGCGGTCGCGGAGCCGCTGCCCGAGACCGGCCAGGGGACTCATGAGTCCGGCGGCCGTGACTCCGGTTCGGTCGACCTGAGGGGCGTACGCATCCCGTCGCCCGCCCCGGCCCCCGCTCCTGCGGCCCAGCCCCAGGCGCCGGTGCGCCGGCCGCTGCACCGCGGCCCGGTCGCGGCCGACGGCTCGCCGTCGTACGGCGGGACGCCGACCGGCGGAGTGGTGCGTTCGCTCGCCGACCGTGGTCCCGCGGGAGCGCCCCAGGCGCAGGCCCGGCCCCAGGCCCCCGCGCGGCACGCCGGTCCGCCGACCACCGGCCCGGAGTACTTCGAGATGCCGGCCGAGGATGCGTCCGCGCTGCCCGGCCCGCAGCTCGGGGAGATCCTGCCGCAGGGCGGCAGCCCGTGGGCGGCCCAGGCACCGCAGCCGGAGGCCGCACCGGTGGCGGCAGAACCGGTCGTCGCGGAACAGGCGGAACAGGCCGTCGTGGAGCCGGTCGCTCCGGAGCCCGTCGCCGAGCCGGTTCAGGCCGCTCCGGTCGTGGAACCGGAGGCCGTGGTCGCTCCGGCAGCCGAGCCGGTACCGGCCGTGGCCGGGACGCCGGCCGAGGCCCCCGTCGAAAATCCCGCGGATGTTTCCGCCGACGCGGGGACGTCCCCCGAAGCGGTCGCGCCGCAGGACACCGCGGAAGCCGTTCCCATGGGCCAGTTCGTGCCCGTGGAGGGTTCGGTGCCGACGACTCCGCACCTGGCGCCGAATCCGGCTCCGGCGCCCGTCGCCGAGCAGCCCGTCGAGACGCAGCCCGCCACCGGCCCCGAGGCCGAGCGTGGGCCGATCGCCGTGGAGCCCGTGCAGGCACCTCAGCCGGAGATCGCGGAGGCCGGGCAGGCGGCGGAGGCCGGGGGAGCCGTCGTGCCCGCCGCGCATGCCGAGCCGGTCGAGCCCGCCGCGAACGCCGTGAACGCCGTGGCCACCGTGCCCGCCGCGCATGCCGAGCCGGTCGAGCCCGCCGCGAACGCCGTGCCCGTCGAGCCCGTCGTGAATGCCGAGCCGGTCGAGCCCGTCGCGAATGCCGAGCCGGTCGAGCCCGCCGCGAACGCCGAGCCCGCCGAGCCCGTCGTGAATGCCGAGCCCGCCGACGCTTCCACGCCGGCCCCCGTCGTCCCCGTCCCCGTTCCCGTCTCCGAGGCCGAGGTTCGGACGGTGCCCCAGCCGGAGGCCGAACAGGGCCCGGAGGTCATCGAGACCCCGGACGTCACGGTCCCCGCGGACAGCGTGGAAGCCGCCCCGCTCGCGGAGCCCGCAGCGGCGGCGACCGTGGCGACGGATGCCCCTGAGGCCGGACACATGGAATCCGTACAGCCCGAGGCACAGCCCCAGGAGCCCGCCGAGGAGCCTTCGGCCCCCGAGCGGGACGCCGTTGAAGCGGAGGCGTCCGAGGCCGACGAGGCCGCGGTCCCCGCAGGCCCGCCTGCCCCCGGCTACGACGACGCCGAGCGCGAGGCGGTGCTCCGCGTCATGCGTGAGCGCCGCGACATCCGCAACGGCTTCCGCAGCGACCCCATCCCGCACGAGGTCCTGCTCCGCGTCCTCGAAGCCGCGCACACGGCGCCCAGCGTCGGCCACTCGCAGCCCTGGGACTTCGTCGTCATCCGCTCGGCGGAGACCCGTCGCTCCATGCACGAACTGGCACAGCGTCAGCGCGACGCCTACGCCAAGTCGCTGCCCAAGGGCCGGGCCAAGCAGTTCAAGGAACTGAAGATCGAGGCCATCCTCGACACCCCGGTGAACATCGTCGTCACCGCCGACCCCACCCGCGGCGGCCGGCACACCCTGGGCCGGCACACCCAGCCGCAGATGGCCCCGTACTCCTCCGCGCTCGCCGTCGAGAACCTCTGGCTCGCCGCGCGCGCCGAGGGACTCGGTGTCGGCTGGGTCAGCTTCTTCGACGAGCGCGAGATGGTCCGCGCCCTCGGCCTGCCCGAGCACCTCGAAGTCGTCGCCTACCTGTGCGTCGGTTACGTCGACGAGTTCCCCGAGGAGCCCGAGCTGATGCAGGCGGGCTGGTCCAAGCGCCGCCCGCTGTCCTGGGTCGTCCACGAGGAGACGTACGGCCGCCGCGCCCTGCCCGGCGAGGAGCCGCACGACCTGCTGCAGGAGACCATCTCCAACATCCGTCCGCTCGACGCCAAGGCGCTCGGCGAGGCATGGGAACGCCAGAAGCGGATGACCAAGCCGGCCGGCGCGCTCGGCATGCTGGAGATCATCTCGGCGCAGTTGTCCGGGCTCTCCCGGATGTGCCCGCCGCCGATCCCGGAGCCCGCGGCCGTCGCGATCTTCGCGGGGGACCACGGGGTGCACGCCCAGGGCGTCACGGCCTGGCCGCAGGAGGTCACCGGCCAGATGGTCGCCAACTTCCTCGGCGGCGGCGCGGTCTGCAACGCCTTCGCGGCCCAGGTCGGCGCCGAGGTGTGTGTGGTCGACGTCGGCGTGGCCGTGGAGCTGCCCGCGACGCCCGGCCTCCTTCCCCGCAAGGTGCGCGCCGGAACGGCCGACTTCACCACCGGCCCCGCGCTCACCCGCGAAGAGGTGCTCGCGGCGATCGAGGTCGGCATCGAGACCGCCCGCGATCTGGTCGCGGCGGGCAACAAGGGCCTGCTCATCGGTGAGATGGGAATCGCCAACACCACGGCGTCGGCCGCGCTGATCTGTGTGTACACGGGCATGGACCCGGCCGAGGTGACCGGTCGCGGTACCGGCATCAACGACGAGATGCACGCCCGCAAGGTGGACGTGGTCCGCCGCGCCCTCGAACTCCACCAGCCCGACCCCTCCGACCCGATCGGTGTCCTGGCAGCGGTCGGTGGCCTGGAGCACGCCGCGATGGCCGGCTTCCTGCTGGGCGGCGCCTCGCTCCGTACGCCGGTCGTCCTCGACGGCGTGAGCGCGGGAGCCGCGGCCCTGGTCGCCCGGGCGATCGCCCCCGAGGCCCTGGCCGCCTGCATCGCGGGCCACCGCAGCGCCGAGCCCGGCCATGTGGCCGCGCTCAACAAGCTGGGCCTGCGCCCGCTGGTCGACCTCGACCTCCGCCTCGGCGAGGGAACGGGTGCGCTGCTGGCGCTCCCGATCGTGCAGAGCGCGGCACGCGCCATGCACGAGGTCGCGACGTTCGACTCGGCAGGCGTGACGGAGAAGTAGACCGGGGCCCGGGGGCTCTGCCCCCGAGTCCCCCGTTCCTCAAGGGGGTTGGTGACCCGGCCTCGTCGGCGTTTCAGGCGCGGGGTCGGGGGCGGAGCGCCGGTTACGGGACAGGGCGGAGCGGGGGAGGCCCACCGCAGGCGCCCACTCCCGCCACCGCAGCCCGGCCCACCCCCACCCCGTATCGTGGACCCGCGCCCCACGAAACCGCACGTCAGAGCCGCTCCACCGCCGCAGCGGCCCGTACTTCGCATCGCACGAGGAGTCCGCACCGCCATGGCCGAGCACGCCGATCACCCCGCGTACCCCGTCGGACTGCGCCTGAGCGGGCGCCGCGTCGTCGTCGTCGGCGGCGGCCAGGTCGCGCAGCGCCGCCTCCCGGCGCTCATCGCGGCGGGCGCCGACATCACCCTCGTATCGCCGTCCGCGACCCCGTCCGTCGAGGCGATGGCCGACGCCGGAGAGATCCGCTGGGAACGCCGCCAGTACCAGGACGGGGACCTTGCCGACACCTGGTACGCACTCATCGCCACCGACGACGACGCCGCGAACGACGCCGCGTCCTTTGAGGCCGAGCGCACCCGCACCTGGTGCGTGCGCAGTGACAACGCCGATGTGGCCACAGCCTGGACCCCGGCCACCGGCCGCAGCGAGGGCGTGACCGTCGCCGTCCTCTCCACCGACGCCCAGGGCCGCGACCCCCGCCACTCCGCCGCCGTCCGCGATGCCATCGTCGAGGGACTTCGCGACGGCACGATCGCCGCCCCGCAACACCGCACCCGGCCCACCCCCGGCGTCTTTCTGGTCGGCGGCGGCCCCGGCGACCCCGACCTGATCACCGTGCGCGGCCGCCGTCTCCTCGCCGAGGCCGACGTCGTCATTGCCGACCGGCTCGGCCCGCGCGATCTGCTCGACGAACTGCCGCCGCACGTCCAGGTGATCGACGCGGCGAAGATCCCGTACGGCCGCTTCATGGCGCAGGAGGCGATCAACCAGGCGCTCATCGAGCACGCCAAGGCCGGCAAGGCCGTCGTACGGCTCAAGGGGGGCGACCCGTTCGTCTTCGGCCGGGGCATGGAGGAGGCCCAGGCGCTCGCCGCCGAAGGCATTCCGTGCACCGTTGTCCCCGGCATCTCCAGCTCGATCTCCGTACCCGGCGCGGCCGGGATCCCCGTCACCCACCGCGGGGTCGCCCATGAGTTCACCGTCGTCAGCGGTCATGTCGCGCCCGACGACGAGCGTTCGCTGGTCGACTGGTCGGCGCTCGCACGACTGCGGGGCACCCTCGTGCTGCTGATGGCCGTCGACAAGATCGGCGCCATCGCGAAGGCCCTCGTCGCCCACGGCAAGTCCCCGGACACTCCGGTCGCCCTGGTCCAGGAGGGCACCACGGCATCCCAGCGTCGCGTCGACGCGACACTGGCGACCGTAGCCGAACGGGCCGCCGCCGAAGACGTACGCCCCCCGGCCGTCGTCGTCATCGGCGATGTCGTCACGGTCGGTACCGGCGCCGCACCGCTTCCCGCGGAGTAGCCGACCGGGACACCGCCCGCACCCCCGCCGAGTAACCAGCGGTAACGGATCTTCTCCCGAGCCGTTGGCACCACACACCGGACAAGGCAGTATCGAACCCGTGGCTGATCTCATCACCGTCGACGACCCCGACGACCCCCGCCTGCGCGATTACACCGGGCTGACCGATGTCGAACTCCGGCGCAGGCGGGAGCCTGCCGAGGGCCTCTTCATCGCCGAGGGCGAGAAGGTGATCAGACGCGCCAGGCATGCCGGGTACGAGATGCGGTCGATGCTGCTCTCGGCGAAGTGGGTCGACCTGATGCGGGACGTCATCGACGAGGTCCCGGCCCCGGTGTACGCGGTCAGCCCCGAGCTCGCCGAGCGCGTCACCGGCTACCACGTCCACCGCGGTGCGCTCGCCTCGATGCAGCGCAAGCCGCTGCCGACCGCCGAGGAGCTGCTGACGACGGCCCGCCGGGTGGTCGTCATGGAAGCCGTCAACGACCACACCAACATCGGGGCGATCTTCCGCAGCGCCGCCGCCCTCGGCATGGACGCCGTCCTGCTCTCCCCGGACTGCGCCGACCCGCTCTACCGGCGCTCCGTCAAGGTCTCGATGGGCGCGGTCTTCTCCGTCCCCTACGCCCGCCTCGGCACCTGGCCCAAGGACCTGGAGACCGTACGGGAAGCGGGCTTCAGGCTCCTCGCGCTGACCCCGGACGAGAAGGCGGGCAGCATCGACGAGGCGGCACCGCACCGGATGGACAAGGTGGCGCTGATGCTGGGCGCCGAGGGCGACGGGCTGTCCACCCGGGCCCTGGTAGCCGCCGACGAATGGGTACGCATCCCGATGGCGCACGGCGTCGACTCGCTGAACGTGGGAGCGGCCGCGGCGGTCGCGTTCTACGCGGTGGCATCGGGCCGCCCGGAGAACTGACCGGCTACGGGAGCTGCCGGTCCCGGTGCGGGATCTCGACCTGGGTCTGGGACCGGGTCTCGTACCGGCCCGGATCAGTGCCCAGCCCGCGGGACGGTCCCTGGCAGCCCTGGGCCGCTGCGATGCCGAGCGCCACCAGCAGCGTCACCACCACGAAGACGACGAGCCGCTGCCGCAGCAGCCGCGGATTTGCGGGCCGCAGCCCCGCCGACGTCGGACGGGTCCCGGGCCGCGTGCCCGGCCGGCCGTTCGCCCCGTTCGTACCCTGCGGACGCCTGCCGGACCGGGTGGTGCCCCGCGTCGGCTGCTGTGGACGGGGGCGCGAACCACCGGTCCGGGGCGCCCCGGACCGCGACGACGAGGACGGCCTGCTGCCCTGGGGCTGCTTCTGCTTGTGCTTCTGCTGACGGGGTGCGGGAGGTGCCGCGCGCCGCGTCTGCTGCTCGGTGTACGGACCGCCGAGGCGGCCGGTCGGCCGGTCCACTTCCTGCGCCGAACGCTGCACGGGCGGCCGGCTCTCGTGCAGCCCCTGCGCCTCCCGCGCCGCGATCTCCTTGAGCCGCATCGAGAGTTGGAGCGTGCTGGGCCGCTCCCCGGGATCCTTGGCCAGACAGGCACTCACCAACGGTGCGAGTGCGTCGTGCACATCGTGCAACTGGGGCTCCTCGTGCACCACGCGGTACAGCATCACCTCGGAACTGCCGTGCCCGAAGGGCGAATCGGCCATGGCCGCGTACGCCAGCGTGGCACCCAGCGAGAACACGTCGGTCGCGGGCGTCACGGCCGCGCCGCGCACCTGCTCGGGCGCGAGGAATCCCGGCGAGCCCACCGCCGTACCGACATGGGTGAGGGTGGAGGCCCCGGTCGCCCAGGCGATCCCGAAGTCGATGATCCGGGGGCCCTTGGGGGAGAGCAGGATGTTCGACGGCTTCAGGTCGCGGTGGACGACACCGGCCTCGTGCACCGCCACCAGGCCCTCGGAGAGCGCGGCCCCGATCGAGGCGACCTCGGCGGCCGACAGCGGTCCCTCCTCGGCCACCTTGTCGTGGAGCGAGGGCCCCGGGACGTACTGCGTGGCGAACCACGGACGGTCCGCCTCCAGGTCCGCGGCAACCAGGCGCGCCGTGCAGCCGCCGCGGATCCGCCGGGCGGCGGACACCTCGCGCGCGAACCGGGAGCGGAACTCCTGGTCCTCCGCCAGATCCGGGCGGATCACCTTCAGCGCCACCCGCTGTCCCCGTCGGTCCGAACCCAGGTAGACGACACCCATGCCGCCCGCCCCGAGCCGCCGGTGCAGCCTGAACGAGCCGACGACACGCGGGTCCTCGCGCCGGAGCCGCATCATCGCCATGTCTGCCCATCCCCGCTGCCTGGTCCGCCTGACGAGGCACAGCTTACGTACCCGGCGCCCGGGGCGCTCAGAGGCCGCGCCCTCACCGCTCGATCGATTGTCGGTGCGCGGCGCGGCCCATGACGGGGCGACGCGTCCGGAGCGGATTCCGCGCCGGACGCGTCCGGACGCCAAGGCGGTTGCGGCGAAGGGAGGTTGGAGCCGCGTCGGCCGGGCCGGCGGTACGGTGAGGATCCCGGCCGGCACGGACGCGAGCGGCCTCCACCGGCACACCGGGGCCGACGGCCGCGGACCGGGGAGCGCGGGGGTGAGCGAGGTCACGGCGGCCGCGGCCGTACGCACCGTGGGCCACGCCGTCCAACGACTCCGGCGTCGCGGTAAGTTCGCCACACCCCTCCGGGATGTCCCCGGGATCAGACGCCCGATCTCCACCCTGGGGAGTACATCCACGCCCTGCGGCTCATCCTCCGGGAGGCCCGGCAATCGGTACGCGGGCATGACGCCCCGCGCCCCGCGCCTCCCTAATGTTGAGGTCGAGCGGCGGGCGCAGCACTCGTCCCCGAGGTCACTCGCCCGCCGCCCCATAGCGAGTCAGGAGAGGAACCATGGCGGACACGGCAACGCGGACAACGATCCGCACGGGACGCAGGGTCCACGCCTCGTTCGGCAGCCGCCCGTCGTCCGGCACCCGCCACCCACTGGTGGCGACGGCCATGGTTCTTCCTCTGGCGGCCCTGCTTGTAGTTGTCTTCGGCGGCTGGGACGCAGTGGTCACACAGGCGTCGTCCGTGGGCATGATGCTGGGGCGCTGAGCGGCGCCCCGGGTCCGGAAGAGCGGTCCGGACCGGGACATCCGGCCAACAACCCCGTGGGGACGGGGGTGCGGCGGACGGCAGCGTTTGTCCGGTCAGCTGGGGAGCTGACCGGACATCGCGCTGTCCGGGCCCGTTCACGTCGTACGCTCGACGGCGGGCCCGGTGCGGACCGGCCGCCCGTACCTGTTCGCCACCGGGGGAGACCGTGACCACCGCAGTCGTACGCGCGCTGGGCGCCCTCGCCCACCGAGCCGCCCACGCCCACCCCGAGGACCCCTGCGCCTGCCCGCCCCCGACCGTGCTCGCGGACCGTGCGGACGGCACGGTGGTCCGCAGCGGGGCCGTCGTCGCCAAGGCCCATGCCCCGGGTACGGACACCCCCGGCCTGCTCACCCGCCTCAGTCTCGCGAACGATCCACGCCTCACCGGCATCCTGCTCGCCCCACTGGAACCCCGCCCCGCCGCACCTTTCGACGACCGCCCGGTCACCTTGTGGCCCCACGGCCGCCCCGTCGACCCCGGCGACCCCGACGCCGCCCCGTGGGAAGAGACCGCCGCGCTGCTGGCCGGGCTGCACCGGACCCCGGCCCCGGCCTCCCCCGCGCTCCCGCCCATGCGGGGTCCCGCGAAGGCCGCGCTAGCCGTCGCCCGGATGCGCGCTGCCCGGCCGGCCGACCCGGCCACCGCCCCTGTACTCGAAGCCTGGCACGCCCTGCCGGCCTGGGCCCGCGACGAGGCCGCCGCCCCCGCGCACCGCTCACACTTCCTCTGCCACGGCGATCTGCATCTCGGCCAGATCGTCCGCCACCCTGCCCCGCACGGACCCTGGCTGCTCATCGACGTCGACGACGCCGGTCTCGGCGACCCCGCCTGGGACCTCGCCCGCCCCGCCGCCTGGTACGCGGCCGGGATCCTGCCCCCCGAGATCTGGCTCCGCTTCCTGGACACCTATCGGGCGGCGGGCGGCCCCGCCGTACGCGCCGAGGGCGACCCCTGGCCGGAACTGGATGTGCCGGCCCGCGCCCTGACCGTTCAGGCCGCCGCGCTGGCGTTCGCCAAGTCCGCGACGGAGGACCGGACTCCGGATGAGGTGGAGCGGGCGATGATCGATGCCTGTGCCCGAATCGCATCCCTCCCGCCCGAATTGGGCGCCGAACACTCGTCGTAGGCTGAACCGACCGTCGGCGGGCATGAATTCCGGCGACGGCGACCCGACGGCGAGGAGTGAGCCGAACCATGCAGTGTCCCAAGTGCCACGCACAGATGCACACGTACAACCGCAACGGCATACAGATCGAGCAGTGCAGCGGCTGCCGGGGAATCTTCCTCGACTACGGCGAGCTGGAGTCCCTCACCCGCATCGAGGCGCAGTGGGCGCAGCAGGCTCCGCCCGCCCCGCCGGCCCCGCAGGCCTACCCGACCGCCCCGGCACCCGCCTGGGGCGCCCCGCAGCACCACGGCGGCCACTACCGGCACAAGAGCTTCGGCCGCATGCTCTTCTCGTCCTGAACGGGCCGACACCGGCGAGTGCCTGACCGCGGGCCCGGACACCTTCCGTCCGGGCCCGCGGTGCGTCCGTACCGACGTCCGTGCACCGGAGCACGACAAAGCCCCGGTCGTCGGAACGACCGGGGCTCTGACTGGTGCGCGATACTGGGATTGAACCAGTGACCTCTTCCGTGTCAGGGAAGCGCTCTCCCGCTGAGCTAATCGCGCAGGGTGAACCTGCGTGTACTGCGTGCGCGATACTGGGATTGAACCAGTGACCTCTTCCGTGTCAGGGAAGCGCTCTCCCGCTGAGCTAATCGCGCGGGGGATCCTTGCGGATCAGTGGACGATACTGGGATTGAACCAGTGACCTCTTCCGTGTCAGGGAAGCGCTCTCCCGCTGAGCTAATCGTCCTTGGAGGTGGAGACGGGATTTGAACCCGTGTAGACGGCTTTGCAGGCCGTTGCCTCGCCTCTCGGCCACTCCACCACGAGCGGGGGTTCGGGAAGATCCCCCACCTTGTGCGAGCGGACGACCAGGTTCGAACTGGCGACCTCAACCTTGGCAAGGTTGCGCTCTACCAACTGAGCTACGTCCGCTTGTCCTTCCCGGTCCGCTTGCGCGTCCCGGCGACGTGTTGAACTCTAGCGGATTCCCGGGCCAGTACAAAAACGCGTTTGTGCAGCGTGCTGAGGTGCGCTCGCCCCGGCGCAGGTCATCGCACGCCGCCCTAGACTCAACGACGTGCACGACCTAGCTCCGATGGCCCGCTTCGGCGGCCTCGTCGCGTCCGATCTGCAGGATGTGACCAGTGATCCCGCAGCCCTCGAATCGACCGGCTTCTGGGCCGTCTCCGCCGACTTCGAGGGCCGCCTCGTCTGCGCGCGTTTCGGCTCCGTGCGTACGGGGGCGGTGCCGGCCCCCGTGCCGGGCGCGTGGCACGGCCCCGCGGCAGGTGACTGGACCTCGTCGCTGGACCGCGTCGCGTACGTCGCGGGCGTGCGGCGGATCCGCGAGTACATCGCGGCGGGCGAGGTCTACCAGGCCAACCTCTGCCGGGTGCTGACCGCGCCACTGCCCGACCCGGCTGCCGCGGACGTCGACGCGCTGACCGCACTGCTCGCCCGCGGCAACCCCGCCCCGTACGCAGGCACGATTCGGCTTCCGAGGCACGGCGTGGAGATCGCCACGGCGTCGCCCGAGCTCTTCCTGAAGCGGCGTGGCCGGACCGTCGAGTCGGGACCGATCAAGGGCACCGGCCGCACCGAGGCGGACCTGCTGGAGAAGGACCACGCCGAGAACGTGATGATCGTCGACCTGGTCCGCAACGACCTGGGCCGGGTCTGCGCCACCGGATCGGTCACCGTCCCCGACCTCTGCGTGGTCGAGAAGCACCCCGGCCTGGTCCACCTCGTCTCCACCGTGCGCGGAGAGCTCGCCGAGGACGCGGGCTGGCCCGAACTCCTCGGCGCGGCGTTTCCGCCCGGCTCCGTCACCGGGGCACCCAAGTCCAGCGCCCTGCGGATCATCGAGGAGCTGGAGACCGCACCGCGCGGTCCCTACTGCGGAGGCATCGGCTGGGTCGACGCAGACCGCCGCACCGCGTCGCTCGCCGTCGGCATACGTACCTTCTGGATCGACCGCACCGGCACCGTTCCGGTCCTCCGCTTCGGTACCGGGGCCGGCATCACCTGGGGCTCCGACCCGGAACGCGAGTGGGACGAGACCGAACTCAAGGCGTCCAGACTGCTCGCTGTAGCGTCGGGCGCCCACGAAGCAACCGGAAGGACCGCGTGATGAGGATTTGGGTCAACGGCGGACTGCACGATGCCGAGGACGCCAGGGTGTCCGTGCTGGACCACGGACTCACCGTGGGGGACGGCATCTTCGAGACGGTCAAGACCGTCGACGGCAGGCCCTTCGCCCTCACCCGCCATCTCGACAGGCTGACCCGCTCCGCCCGCGGCCTCGGACTTCCCGATCCCGACCTCGACGAGGTCCGCCATGCTTGCGCCGATGTCGTCGACGCCAACCCGATGCCGCTCGGCAGGCTGCGCATCACCTACACCGGAGGACTTTCCCCGCTCGGCTCCGACCGTGGCAGGACCGGCCCGAGCCTTGTCGTCGCCCTCGGCGAGGCGGCCCGCCGTCCCGACACGACCGCGGTGATCACCGTTCCCTGGACGCGCAACGAACGCAGTGCACTGGCCGGGCTCAAGACCACTTCGTACGCCGAGAACGTCGTCGCCCTCGCCCGGGCCCACGAGCACGGCGCCTCGGAGGCGCTCTTCGCCAACACGGTCGGGCAGCTCTGCGAAGGCACCGGGTCCAATGTCTTCGTCGTTC
This sequence comes from Streptomyces sp. NPDC001880, assembly GCF_053594575.1. Classification (NCBI taxonomy): domain Bacteria; kingdom Bacillati; phylum Actinomycetota; class Actinomycetes; order Kitasatosporales; family Streptomycetaceae; genus Streptomyces; species Streptomyces sp. NPDC001880. The sequence continues at coordinate 93,791 of NZ_JBSFET010000011.1, read as the reverse complement.
TCGACGGACAGCTGCACACCCCGCCGGTCGCCTCCGGCTGCCTCGCCGGGATCACCCGCGCGCTGGCCGTGGAGTGGACGGGCGCGCAGGAGACCGAGCTGCCGTTCGACGTCCTGGAGCGGGCCGAGGAAATCTTCCTCACCTCCACCCTGCGCGATGTGCAGGCCGTGCACCGGGTGGACGGGCGGGAGCTGCCCGGCGGGATCGGACCGGTGACCGCCAAGGCCATGCGGATCTTCGACGAGCGGGCCGGAAGCGACCTCGACCCGTAAATCGGGGTGACGGACCGGGGTGGAGCGGATAGAACAACTGCGATGACCACCACCCTCCGGCCGAACGGGCCGATCCAGGAAGGCGCCGACGGCGCGAAGAGCCGCACGTACGACGTGTGCGACAACGGGCGGTCCGTCGGTTCCGTCGAGATAGGCACCGACGCCGCGTTCGGCAGCACCACCGGTGCGCTGCGTTCCCTGAACATCGAGGAACCGAGCCGGCGGCGGGGCCGCGGCACCATCGCCGTGCTCGCCGCCGAGGAGGTGCTGCGCGGATGGGGCTGCGGCCTGGCGCGCCTGTCGGTACCGGGGGGCAACGAGGGGGCCGGGCGCCTGGCGGCCGCACTCGGCTACACCGAACGCAGCCGCAACATGCTCAAGGACCTCGGCCCGACGGCCCCCGCTCTCCCGGACGGCGCCGAGGCGAGGGAGATGAACGCCGAGGAGTTCGCGGCCTGGCGGCGCACCAGCGTCGACACGTACGCCCAGTCCTGGATCGACCAGGGCGTCCCGGCCGAACACGCCATGCACAAGTCCCGGTCCGACCATTCCCGTAACCTGCCGGACGGGCTGGACACCGAGGGCATGTACTTCCACGTCCTCGTCGCCGGGGGCACGGTCGTCGGCCATGTGTGGGTGTCGGTGCGCGAGGGCGACGACGGCGGGACGACCGGGTTCGTCTTCGACGTCGAGGTGGACGAGGAGCACCGGGGCCGCGGACACGGGCGTGCCCTGATGCGGCTGGCGGAGCACATCACCCTGGCCGCAGGCTCCCGGCGCCTCGGACTGCACGTGTTCGCCGCCAATACGCCCGCCCTGCGGCTGTACGAGTCGCTCGGCTACCGGACGACTCAGTACAACCTGGCCAAGGACCTCTGAGGGACGGGCCGCTCAGCCCTGCTCGGCGAGCAGCCGGTCGGCGATCTCCTCGATCCGTTCGCGCAGCCCGTCCTGGCTCCTGCCGCCGTCCAGCCGCTCCTCGCCGATCACATACGTCGGGGTGCCGGTGACCCCGATCGCCTTGCCCTCGGCCTGGTCGGCGTCGACGATCAGCATGTGGCGTCCGTCGATCAGGGCGGTGTCCATCTCCTCGGCGTCCAGGCCGAGTTCCCGCGCCACCTCGACGAGCAGCGGTTCGCCGGCGCGGGCGAGATCGGCGGTACGGGCGAGCACCGCCTCGATGTACGGCCAGTCCTTGCCCTGGGCGGCGGCCTCCTCGGCGGCCTGCGCGGCAGCGTAGGCGTGCTTGTGCTTCTCCAGCGGGAAGTGGCGCAGCCGCACGTCCAGCCGGTCGCCGTACTTGGCCCGCAGGGCGTGCACATCGGTGAGGGCCTGGTGGCAGTCGGGGCACTGGAGCTCGCACCAGACGTCGAGGACGACGGGGGTCGCAGGGGTGGAATCGCTCATGCGGTCAGTCTCCCAGGGCCCGCGCGAGCCTCCCAATCGGCACCCGTCCCGCCGTGGCCCGGTACTGCCCGACGCACCGCCGATCGGCACCTGGGGAGGATCCCGGCCCTGAAATGTCCCTGATGCGGTGCCGGATCGTGGCCACCGGGCCGGTCACCGGTGCAGGATGGAAGGGACGTTTCCCCTGCGCCTGGAGGCACCGATGCTTGCCGAGACCATCTGCTCCGCGGCGTCCGCGGCGGGCCTGGGCATCGCCGCCGTCACCGCTTGGCGAAAGCGCTTCCTGGCCGCGACCCGGATCGCCGCCTACTCCCTGGTCCCGATCGCACTGGTGCTGACCGGGATCGTGGACTGGGTCGCCGGAATCGCCTTCAAACCCAGTGTCTGGCTCGGTTTCGGGCTGCTCGGGGTGGCCTGGCTGCTGTTCGCGACCACTCGCGCCATCGAGCGCCGCAGCGGCGGCACCCGCAAGGAGCGCAGGGCCGCCGCACGGGCGGCGCAGGGCGAGGCGGTCGCCCCCGCGGCCTCGGCGCCCTCGCTGGGGGCAGGGCTCCCGGAGTCCCAGGCGCGTCCGAAGGCGAAGTCCCGGCAGCAGCCCGCCGCCCCGGGCGAGGACTTCAGCGACATCGAGGCCATCCTGAAGAAGCACGGCATCTGATCTCTGTCCCCTGCCCTGTGGCCCGGAGAGCTGTCGCAGGGCGCCGTCCGTACGATGGGGACACGTCGCGGACCGGTGTGGCCGAAGCCATCAGTGGGGCAGGGCGAGTGGGGCGTGTGGCAGGGATCAAGGATGTGGCCCGGCAGGCCGGGGTCTCCGTGGGCACCGTGTCCAACGTGATCAACCGGCCCGAGGCGGTGCTGCCGGAGACCCGCGCCCGGGTGCTCGCCGCCATCGAGGAACTCGGTTACGTGCGCAGCGAGTCGGCGCGCCAGCTGAGGGCGGGCCGCAGCCGGATCATGGCCCTGCTCGTCCTCGACATGGGCAACCCCTTCTTCGTGGACGTGGCCCGTGGTGCCGAGCGCGCCGCCCGCGGGGCCGGCCTCGGCGTCATGGTCTGCAACAGCGACCAGAGCCCGGCGGAGGAGGCCGAGTACCTCGGGCTCTTCGCCGAACAGAGGGTCTGCGGAGTCCTGGTCACCCCGGCCGACGCGACCGGCCGGAACCTGGAGGCGTTCAGCCGTCACCGGATCCCCTTCGTGCTGGTGGACCGGGTGGCGCCCGGCGCGGGGACCTGTGCCGTCTCCGTCGACGACGTCCGCGGCGGCGCTCTCGCCGTGGGGCATCTGGTCTCGGCCGGGCACCGCTCGGTGGCGTACGTCAGCGGCCCGCGCGGCCTCCATCAGATCCGGGACAGGCGCGAAGGCGCGCTGTCGGCACTCGCCGACGCCGGGCTCCCGCCCGAGGTGCTCGTGGAGATTCCCACCGACCGTCTGGACGTGGCGGCGGGCCGCGATGCCGGGGCCCGGCTGCTCGGCCTCGTGCCCCGGCCGACCGCGGTGTTCTGCGCCAATGATCTGCTCGCCCTGGGGGTGCTCCAGGCGCTCTACGCGGCGGGTGTCGGGGTACCGCACGAGATCGCCATCGTCGGCTACGACGACATCGAGTTCGCCGCCGCCGCTGTCGTACCGCTCACCTCGGTTCGCCAGCCCGCGGTCGTGATGGGCAGGATGGCCGCGGAGCTCCTGCTGGAGGAGTCGGACGACGAGGAGGGCACCCATGAGCACCGCAGTGTGGTGCTCCAGCCGGAGCTCGTGGTGCGTGCCTCCAGTTCTCAGCCGCACTGAGACCGCGGAGCCGTACCGAAAATGTGGCGGCCGATCGGACGCCGGAGCGAATTCTGAGCGCCCGGTGTGGGTGAACTCCCGGTACAAGAAGGTGCGTTGATCGCCAACAGGGCCTCGGGTGAGTCATGATCGTCCCGAGATGGTGGACACCTCCCGGGGCGATGCCCCCGCAACTCCTGCCGAAGAGCCGCGCGGCTGCCTCTTCGCGCTTTCCCAGCCCCCTCTGATGATCTTCCTCGCGGTGGTCGGCAGTCTTCTGCTGATGGCCGCGTTGCATGATCTCTTCATGCTGTGAACGGTCAGCCGGCCGCTTCCTTGCGGCGGGCCCGGTACGCGGCCACATGCAGACGGTTGCCGCAGGTGCGGCTGGAGCAGTAGCGGCGGGAGCGGTTCCGGGACAGGTCGACGAAGGCGTGCCGGCAGTCCGGTGCCTCGCACCGCCGCAGCCGTTCCAGCTCGCCCGCCACCACGATGAAGGCCAGGGCCATGCCGCAGTCGGCCGCGAGGTGGTCGGCGATCGACGCGTCGGGTGCGAAGTAGTGCACATGCCAGTCGTAGCCGTCGTGATCGCTGAGCTGCGGTGTCGTGCCGGCGGCGGCGACGAGGGCGTTGACGAGCGCGGCGGCGGTCCGGGCGTCGTCCGTCGCGAAGACCTCGGCGAAGCGCATGCGTACGTCCTGTACGGCCCGCAGATCCTTCTCGTGCAGCTCGCCCACGCCGCTGATGCGATGGCGCCGCGCGAAGTCGTACAGCGCTTCGATGCCGGCGAGACCGTCGCTCCGCTCGCCTTCCGGCTGCCCGCTCGTCGGCGGTTCGCTCTCCGGTGCGGTGTTCAACAGGTCGACCACCGTGTCGAGGGCGATCCGGGTGTCGTGGGGGATCAGCACGCTTTCGCTCCCTGCCTCCGGCGGGCGGGTCTCCGCCGATGCGGGCTGACTCTACTGGCTCGCCCGGAGAGCACAGGAGCCCGAGAGGGCCTGTGAGGGGCGGGGGGAGCGGATACCGGCCACGGGTGGGCACTGTTTGGCCGGTGGGTGCCTGTCCGGGGCGTGAGCGGGGCGTCACGGGCTCCCGGGGGTGCGCGCCGACGCCGTCACCACGGTGGATTCCGTGATGACGGCGTCGTTGTCACCGTATGAGGTTTTCCGCGCGGCGCCGTCTCCCCGAGTCGGACGGCGCCGTGCAGCTCTCGGCCTGGCTCAGCTCTCGGCCAGGATGTGCGAGAGCTCCGTATCGAGGTCGAAGTGGCGATGCTCGGTGCCCGGCGGGACCGCGGCGTCGGTCCGCTTCAGGAACGACTCCAGGGCCCTCGCCGGGGCTTCGAGCAATGCCTCGCCCTCAGGGGAGCTCAGCGCGATGCAGACGACGCCCTGGCCGTGACTACGGGATGGCCAGACGCGGACGTCTCCGGTGCCGGTGGGCCGGTGCAGCCCCTCGGCAAGGAGGTCGCGGGCGAATACCCATTCGACCGTCTCCTCCGCTCCGGTATGGAAGGTGGCGTGCACGGCATACGGATCGGCCGTGTCATACCGCAGGCCCGCGGGAACAGGCAGTGAGGACTCGCTCGACACAACGAGGCGCAGGTGCAGCTCGCAGCTGACCGTGGTGTTCATAAGCGCCAGGGCCTTTCGCTCAGTGTGCGCTCGGGGATTCGCACGTCGGCGAAATCGACATGCCACCTACGGTGGCGTTGTAAACCCCTCTGACCTTTTTGTGTTCCTTCAGGTAGCTCGTACGGCGGTGTGTAACTTTCGGTTATGCGGCCATTCCGGTGATGAAGGCCGTTCCGGTAGGTTGGCTCCCATGAATGCGGAGCGTGACGCGCGGGACGGGGGCGCCGGACCGGCGGCATCGGGGTCCGGTGCGGGGGACAGGGCGGACGGCGTGACGGGTGAGGTCACCGAGGGTGTGACCAAGGAGCGAGAGCTCGGCTCCCGGGCGCCCGGGTTCATCAGGGCGTCCAGGGCGCTGCACCTGAGCTGGCAGGTCGGCGTCTTCGTCGTCGGCTTCGCCGTGGTCGTGGCGGGCGTCATCATGCTGCCGCTGCCCGGCCCCGGCTGGGTGGTGATCTTCGGCGGCATGGCGATCTGGGCGACCGAGTTCGTCTGGGCGCAGCTGGTGCTCCGCTGGACCAGGCGGAAGGTCACCGAGGCCGCCCAGCGGGCACTGGACCCCAAGGTCCGGCGGCGCAACATCATCCTCACCTCGGTCGGGCTGGTGATCATCGCGGTGCTGGTGGGGATCTATGTCTGGAAGTTCGGCATCACCATGCCGTGGAAGATCCACGAGTGACCCGGGGGTGGTCATGGGGTGCCGCTGACATGGGGTAATGTTTGGCCTGCGCCCGGGCGATTAGCTCAGTGGGAGAGCGCTTCGTTCACACCGAAGAGGTCACTGGTTCGAACCCAGTATCGCCCACCCCGGGCGGAGGGCCCGTGAGACCGTAGAGTCTCGCGGGCCCTCCGCGTTTCCCACGTTCCGTCGGCTCTTCAGGTTCCGTCCGGACATCTCGGAGATTCACAAGCGCTTTCGTGAACGATTCAATCCGGGGGCGGCCGGCGGACGGGATCCGCTAATCGAGCAGGCGTATCCGGATATCGCGGCCGGGTGGACTTCGGCGGCCACGGGAATTCCCGCAAAGGGATCGGCTGCCGGTATCCGCGGGCAATGCTCCGGCAGTTCGCGAACTCCTGCCGGGAAATGCCGAGGGAGCGGCCGTCGGCGCGAACTGCTCGATTTCTCGGGCGAGTTCACCCAGGCCGCTCCCGGGCGGTTCGTGCGACGCACCGTCAGTGCATCCGGCCCACCGTCTCCTTCAGCCGCCGTGCGTCGCGCAGTCGTTGCTCGTACGTCGCCCCGACCACCAGCAGCAGCATCCCGGCCAGCGCCGGCGGCAGCCAGCGGGGGAGTGCGCCGACGACCTGGACCACGTACGGGGCCAGTTCGTGCACGGCGTCCATGGCCAGCACCGCGCCGCCGAGCAGCAGCAGTGCCTGGAGCCGCAGCCGGGCTCCCACCAGTGTGATCACCAGGGCCGCCGCGCCGAGCAGCAGCGGGCGCGGCCAGTGCGGATCGGCCCAGGCCGCGAAGAGGCTCGGGACCAGCGTCGCCGCGAGACCCGCCCCGTACGCCGTCCACGACGACGCCTCCGGGTCGCGGCGCCGGCGCAGGACACCGACCGCCAGGGCGGGCACCGTCACCGGCAGGGTGTACGCCTCCGGGGCCGACACCCCCGAGGTCGAGAGCCGCACCCAGCTCGCCAGGACGAAGAGCGCCACAGCCAGGCATCCGGCAACCGGCCGGCGCTCGGCACGTACGGCCGTGCCTGCCGCCAGCACCCCGCTCAGCGCCAGCACCAGCGCCAGGAACGGCAGGTCCGGCACCGCCATGACCACTGCCACCGCAGCCGCCGCGGCTCCTGTCAGCTCGACCGGAAGGGCCACCGGGCGGCCCCGAAGTCGGAATCCGAGCAACACCGTCAGCCCGGGGACGAGCAGCATGAACAGTGCCGCCCGGTCCCCGGCCGGCCCCAGCGAAGCCCCGGCCGCCAGGGCGAGCACCGCCCCGCACACCACGGCTCCGCACGCCGGCACCGCCTGAGCGATCCTCAGCGCCCGTACCGCACGCACCGCCCCGGAGTCCGGCAGCGCCCGTGCGGCCCGCGCCGCGGCGCCGTCGAGGAGCACCGCGACCGCCCCGAGCGCCGCCAGCAGCACCGCGAACACCGCGTACGTCGTGGCCTCGGCCGCGAGCGAGAGGAACCCCGTGCTCACCGCGCCGGCCAGCCCGCACACCAGCGCGGTCGTCCCCACCGCGCCCGACCCGTGCTGCAGCGCCCGTACCGCCACCGCCAACGCCGCGACGGCCAGCACCGACTGCGCCAGGACGGCCGCCGCGTACGACAGCCCCAGCGACGCGGGCGACGCGGTGAGCCCCGCCCAGCAGAGGGCCACCGCGGCGGCGCCCGCCGCACCCCGCCAGGCCGCACCCGGAGAGAACACCGGCTCCGCCGCCCGTACCAGCCGGTCCCACGACCGGTGCGCCAGACCCAGCAGAGCGGCCGCCATGAGCAGCGCCACCGGGGCCCCGGCCGGGTGGGACCACGCGAGCCCCTCCGTACCGAGAGCGTCTCGGACACCGTCCGGAGCACCGGACCACACGCGGGCCAGCTGCGACACCGTACCCATCAGCGACAGGCCGACCGGCGGCGCCGCGGACAGCACCGCGGCCGCGGTCACCGCCAGCGAGGCCCACACCACGCCCTGTCCGACCGGGCGCGGCAGCGGTGCGCGCGGCGCGGCCAACAGCACCGCGCCGCACAGCAGATACACCGGCGCCGACCAGCCCCAGTCCATCCCGGCGTGCAGCACACCACCCACCGCGGCCACCGCGCACAGCCCGGCCAGCACACCGCCCGCCACCGCGAGACCCGTGGGTGCACGCCACGCCCCGGACAGCGCGAGCGCCGCGCCCGCGAGCAGCAGCGCGGCCGGCGCCAACGCCTCCGGCGCCGATCCGGCGGACACCGACTGCGACAGAGCCACCAGCAGTCCCAGCAGGCCCGTCGTCCAGCAGCCGATACATGCCGTCACCCGGACCGCGAGGCCCGGACCCCACAGCGCGATCGCGCAGTCCAGCGCCGCCGTCAGCAGCAGCGCCCAGCCGAACACCGAGGCACCCGCCCCCGCCGACCAGGCCCACAGCAACAGCGGCAGCTGAGCGCTCACCACCGCCAGCGGCAGCGGCAGCCGCAGCCTGCCGAGCAGCAGCCCGTACCCGCCCCACAGCACCGCCAGCACCGCCGAGGCGACCGCGGCGAAACCGGCGCCACCGGCCTCCGGTACCGCCACCCGGTGCAGCGCGTAGGCGTCGAGGATCATCAGTACCGACGCCAGGGCGCCGATCGACTCGGCGGTCGCGCAGAGCCCGCGGCGCAACAGCACGGCGGGAGCGGCGAGCGCCGCGAGCGTCACCACGGCGAGCACCGCCGAGCGGCCGGAGATCCCCATGTGGCCCCAGCTGACCAGGGTGAACGCGATCGCCGCGACCGTCAGCAGCAGACCGCCCAGGGTGAGCAGCACGTTCTGCGCACTGCGCGGACCGGCCTGCCCGGCAGGAGGCCCGAAGGGAGCCGCGAACGGGGCCGACGGCCCGAACGGGGCGGCCGACTGCGGCACCGGGGGTCCGGCGGGTGGCGTCAGCACACTCAGCAGCCAGGCACGGCGGACCAGCAACTGTGAGCGGCGGGCGTCCAGCCGGGCCAGTTCGTGATCGAGGAGCGCCAATTCCTCGGCGGGTGGCGGCACATGTTCCATGGACGCGAGTGTGGTGCGAGCCACAGTCTCGGACATGCGCTCGGATACTCAGTTCCCCGGCTGAGTACGCGCAGACTGGGGCCATGGACTGGAGCCACTACCGATTTGTGAGTATCTGGGACCTTCCTGCACCGCCCGACGCCGTGTACGGGATCCTCGAACGCGCCGAAGACTACCCGCGGTGGTGGCCACAGGTCCGCCAGGTCACCTCGGTCGACGGGACCAGCGGCACCACCCGCATCCGCTCCTTCCTCCCGTACGACCTCGTCATGACCGTCCGGGAACGCCGCCGCGACCCCCGGGCCGGGGTCATCGAGGCGACGCTCAGCGGCGATCTCGACGGTTGGGTCCGCTGGACGGTCACCCCGCACGGCGGCGGCAGCCGGGCCGTCTACGAGCAGGAGGTCGACGTGCGCAGGCGGCTGATGCGGCTCCTGGCGGTGCCCGGACGCCCGGTGTTCCGGGTCAATCACGCCCTGATGATGCGCGCCGGACGGCGAGGTCTCGTGGCCAGGCTGGAAGGAGTTTGAACCGGACCCGCCGGGCCCTGTATGGTTCAACCCGTTCCCGGGCGATTAGCTCAGTGGGAGAGCGCTTCGTTCACACCGAAGAGGTCACTGGTTCGAACCCAGTATCGCCCACCCGGAGGAAGCCGGTCCGTCAGCAGAATCGACGGACCGGCTTCTGTGTGTCCGGAGCGCGTGGTGTCCGGAACGTGTGCGGAAGCGGCGGCGGGCGCCGGGGCCGCGGGCTCCTGGCATCCGGTCACGCCGCGGCGGGCAGACCCGGGCGCAGTGGCCAGGCCGGATCCACCGTCTCCACCGTGCCGTTCTTCGCGAACCACGCCTGGAGTCCACGCGCCTGCGCCGCGTGCCACACGGCCTGCAGGGTGTGCAGCTCCGGCGGGGTCAGCCGTTCCAGGCGCGACGAGAACCGCCGCCCCACCGCCCGTACCAACTCCAGCGAGGCCGCCGCGTCGGCCGCCGCGTCATGGGCGCCGTCGAGCACCACGCCGTACAGCTCGCACAGATCGGTGAGGGTTCGCCGCCCCTTGCGGTAGCGGTCCAGATGCTTGTCGAGCACGCGCGGATCGAGCACGCACAGCGGGGAGTTCTGCAGATACGCCCCGAGGGACGAGGCGCGATGACGCTTCAGCTCGCGGTCCAGCAGCGTCAGGTCGAACGGCGCGTTCATCACCACCAGTGGGCGTCCGGCCGCGCACTGCTCGGCCAGCGCACGGGCTATCTCCTCCACCACAGGCGCGGGCCAGCGGCCGTTGCGCCGGAGGTGATCGTCGGTCAGACCGTGGATCTCGGTCGCCCCGACGGGCACCGGTACCCCCGGATTGACCAGCCAGCGGGTGACGCGCATCCGCCCGCCCGCCGCGTCCTGGACGACCAGGGCGGCCGAGACGATCCGGTCCCCCTCGACGTCGACTCCTGTTGTCTCGGTGTCAAATGCGGCCAGCGGCCCGTCGTACCAGTGCGTCATCCCCGAACTCCTCGTGCCCGAACGGCAGATGGTGTGATTCCCCTGCCCGGTTCGGTGATACCCGCGCCCTTTGCCGGATACGCCGTTTGCGGGGTGTCCCGTGCGGTACAACACGGGTGAGGGGAGCGGAAGTTGTCCGTCACCCGGCACCGGAGAACCGATCGGCACAGCCCGGAAGGCACACGCAGCCATGGCGCTCGCGCAGCCCGAACCGAGCGGGCTGCTGTCCCAGCGGACCGAACCGCTGCGCGGCACACTCGCAACCACCGCCTGCATGGAGACCCTCCAGGTGGGCTATCTGCACGCGGTCGCGGCCGCGGCGGGGTGCTCCCTGTCGCAGCCCTTCCCCGACAACGGCATCGACTGGCACGTCAGCCACGGAGCCCCCGGCCATGCCGTGGACGACGAGGTGACCATAAAGGTGCAGCTCAAATGCACCTACCAGATCCCGCCGCACCCGCCGGGACCGACGTTCGCCTTCACGCTCGACAACGCCCACCTCGTGAAGCTCGCCCGGACCCCCGTGTCGGTGCACAAGATCCTCGTCGTGATGATCGTGCCGCGCAGCCAGGACGACTGGCTGCGCGCCGGACACGACCGGCTCGACCTGCGGCACTGCTGCTACTGGACCAATCTGGCCGGCCACGCGGTGACGGGCCGGTACCGGACCACCGTGCGGATCCCGATCTCGCGCATCTTCGACGACCGGGCGCTCTGCGAGATCATGACCCGCGTAGGGGCGGGAGGGAGGCCCTGATGCACCGGCCGATGGACGCGTACGCCGACGGAACGATCCCGTCGGCCACCCGCCCGCACCCCGCCGAATCCGCGGGACCGTGGCCCGACGCCGCCCGGCCGCCCGGGGACATCCCCGACCCCGCCCGCGTCGACCCCTCCGTCCTCGCCGCCCTGCTGGGCCGGCACGGCTGGCAGCGCCGCGGCGGGGCGGCCGCACGCTACAGCCGCTGGACCCCGCCGGGACCACCGGCCCCGCCAGGGGGCGGGACGAGCCTCCTGGTCCCCGACACCACCGCCTTCCCCGACAGCGAGGACCTCCTCGTCGAGGCACTCACCGCGCTCGCCCGCAGCGCCGTCCCCTCCGCCCGCGAGGTCCTGGTCTCCCTCGCCGTGCCCAGCGACGAGATCCGCTGGTGGCGCGAGGTCCCCGAACCGTTCGCGGGAGCGGCGGGCGCGGCCGGCTGGACGAGGGCCGAGCGGCTGCACACCGCCGCCCGGCAGATACTGCTCGCAGGCGCCCTCGCCGTACGGGGAAGCACCGGCTACCACGGCGCCCGCCACCGCCGCAGGGCCCGGGCGGCGCTCGAAGGCATCCTCGTCGGGCCCGCTCCCGGCGGCCGTGAACTCGCCGCGTTCGTGCCGGTGGAACCGGGCCGCGCCGTCGCCGTACGCCTCTACCGGGCCCTGCACGCCACCCGCGAGGCGGTGGACTATCAGCGGGCCACCGGCGGCTTCGAAGCCTTCGACACGGCCGTCGAGGCGGGCGTCAGCCGGGAACTGACCGAGGCGGTCGTCGCGCTGGTCCGGGGCTCGGAGGGGGCGGGGATCGCTCTGGAGTGGGCACCCGCCGCAGGAACCCCCGAGGGCTGCCCGGCCCGTCCCGAGCCGGTGGAGTTCTCACCGGGCGATCTGCCCGCCCTGCGCCGGGCGGGCGCCCGCTACCTGCGGGACGAGCCCGCCATGGCGGTTCGGATCACCGGCGCCGTCGTCCGCATGCGCCGACCGGCACCGAGCGGCGCCGGGATCGTGCGGCTGCGGGTGCTGGCGGGCGCCGAGGTGCCGCACGTACGGCTGGAGCTGGACGAGGAGGCGTACCGGATCGCCGGGCACGCCCATCTGGTGGGGCTGCCGATCCGGGTGGAGGGCAGGCTGGAGAGCCGCGGCGGCTTCCGGCGGCTGACCCGGACCTCGCACGTCGTGCCCGTGCAGGTCGACGAGGCGGAGCGGGACCGGCTGATGAAGTCCCTCCAGGAGAACGTCGACCAGTTCGAGGAGGCGTGCACCGGCGAATAGGCCCGTGGGGGAGGGGCCAGCGGGGGAGCGGGCGGGATTCGTGCTCGGCCGTTTCGCAGAGGGGGCCTGCGGCTCGGTACGATTCGTATCGCACGTGCACCACGAACGCGTGCGTACCCCCTGAGTCAGGAGAGACCGGTGTCAGACGTCCGTGTGATCATCCAACGCGATTCCGAGCGGGAAGAGCGCGTGGTGACGACGGGCACTACGGCAGCCGAGCTCTTCCCCGGCGAGCGCACCGTCGTCGCCGCCCGGGTCGCCGGTGAGCTGAAGGACCTCGCGTACGCCGTCGCCGACGGCGAGGTCGTCGAGCCCGTCGAGATCTCCTCCGAGGACGGCCTGAACATCCTGCGGCACTCCACCGCGCATGTGATGGCGCAGGCCGTGCAGCAGCTCTTCCCCGAGGCCAAGCTGGGTATCGGCCCGCCGGTCAAGGACGGCTTCTACTACGACTTCGACGTCGAGAAGCCGTTCACTCCCGAGGACCTCAAGGCCATCGAGAAGAAGATGCAGGAGATCCAGAAGCGGGGGCAGAAGTTCTCCCGCCGGGTCGTGACGGACGAGGCGGCCCGCGAGGAGCTGGCGGACGAGCCGTACAAGCTGGAGCTCATCGGCATCAAGGGCTCCGCTTCCTCGGACGACGGCGCCGACGTCGAGGTGGGCGGCGGCGAGCTGACCATCTACGACAACCTCGACCCGAAGACCGGCGACCTGTGCTGGAAGGACCTCTGCAGGGGTCCGCACCTGCCGACCACCCGGTTCATCCCGGCGTTCAAGCTGATGCGCAACGCCGCGGCGTACTGGCGGGGCAGCGAGAAGAACCCGATGCTCCAGCGCATCTACGGCACCGCGTGGCCCACCAAGGACGAGCTGAAGGCCCACCTGGAGTTCCTGGAGGAGGCCGCCAAGCGCGACCACCGCAAGCTCGGCAACGAGCTGGACCTCTTCTCCTTCCCGGACGAGATCGGCCCCGGTCTCGCGGTCTTCCACCCCAAGGGCGGCATCATCCGCCGCACCATGGAGGACTACTCGCGCCGCCGCCACGAGGAGGAGGGCTACGAATTCGTCTACTCCCCCCACGCCACCAAGGGCAAGCTCTTCGAGAAGTCCGGCCACCTGGACTGGTACGCCGACGGCATGTACCCGCCCATGCAGCTCGACGACGGGGTGGACTACTACCTCAAGCCGATGAACTGCCCGATGCACAACCTGATCTTCGACGCGCGCGGCCGCTCCTACCGTGAGCTGCCGTTGCGCCTCTTCGAGTTCGGCACGGTGTACCGGTACGAGAAGTCCGGCGTGGTGCACGGCCTGACCCGCTCGCGCGGCTTCACGCAGGACGACGCGCACATCTACTGCACCAAGGAGCAGATGGCCGAGGAGCTCGACCGTACGCTCACCTTCGTCCTGAACCTGCTGCGCGACTACGGCCTGACCGACTTCTACCTGGAGCTCTCCACCAAGGACCCGGAGAAGTTCGTCGGCTCCGACGAGATCTGGGAGGAGGCCACCGAGACGCTGCGCCAGGTCGCCGAGAAGCAGGGTCTGCCGCTGGTCCCGGACCCGGGCGGCGCCGCGTTCTACGGCCCGAAGATCTCGGTGCAGTGCAAGGACGCCATCGGCCGCACCTGGCAGATGTCGACCGTGCAGCTCGACTTCAACCTCCCGGAGCGCTTCGACCTGGAGTACACCGGCCAGGACGGCACCAAGCAGCGCCCGGTCATGATCCACCGAGCCCTGTTCGGTTCCATCGAGCGCTTCTTCGCGGTGCTCCTGGAGCACTACGCCGGTGCGTTCCCGGTGTGGCTGGCCCCGGTCCAGGCGGTCGGCATCCCGATCGGCGACGCGCACATCCCCTACCTCCAGGAGTTCGCGGCCCAGGCCCGGAAGAAGGGGCTGCGGGTCGAGGTGGACGCCTCCTCCGACCGGATGCAGAAGAAGATCCGGAACCAGCAGAAGGCCAAGGTGCCTTTCATGATCATCGCGGGTGATGAGGACATGGCCAACGGCGCCGTCTCCTTCCGCTACCGGGACGGATCGCAGGAGAACGGCATCCCGGTCGAGGACGCCATCGCCAAGATCCAGAAGGCCGTCGAGGACCGCGTCCAGGTCTGACCGGCACACAGCAGGAGGCCCCCGGAGAGCTTGGGTTCCAACGGTCCTCGCAACAACCGCGAATTGCGGGAGTTGCCACGACCACCGGAACCCAAGGAGCTACTCGCTCTCCGGGGGCCTCTTCTCGTCCTCCCGGGTGAAGACCTGCACCAGCCACGACGAGAACGACCCCGTCACCGCCCCCAGCAGCGCCAGCCCGCAGGCCATCAGGCCCGAGGCCACGATCCGGCCGACAGCCGTGATCGGCACCGCGTCCCCGTACCCCACGGTCGTCAGCGTCTCGCACGCCCACCACGCCGCGTCACCGAAGGTACGGATCGACGCCCCCGGCACCTCGTGCTCCTGGTTGTACACGGTGAGCGCGGCGGAGAAGCCGAGCAGCAGGGCGGTCGCCCCGGCGTAGGCGATCACGCGGGCGTACAGGCTCAGCCGCGGCTGCTCCCGTCGGTGCTGGACCGCGGTGTAGACCCGGATCAGCCGCAGCGGCCGCAGCAGCGGAAGCATCAGCACCACCGTGTCCAGCCAGTGCACCCGCACGAAGCGCAGACCGAGGCCGCTGAGCCGGATCCGTACGGCGTAGTCCGCCGCGAAGATCAGCCAGGTGGCGCCGACCAGGGCGAGGGCGATGTCCCGCCAGGGCTCGGCGTCCGAGGGGGCGAGCACGCGGACCGCGTAGCCGAGCAGGAAGAGCAGCGAGGCGCCGAAGAGCGGCACTTCCGTGCGTTGCTCCCAGCGCCGGAGGCGAAGAGGGGCGGAGTCGGCGGACTGGTCGCTCATCACCTCAGCATCGCCGGACGCCGACGGGTGTGGCCCCGGCGACACGCCCCCCGGGAGCGAAGCAATATGCTGATCGCCATGACGAGTGAGCCGGAGCAGCAGATCGGAGTGGGGACGCCCGACGCGTTCCAGCGCCTGTGGACGCCCCATCGGATGGCGTACATCCAGGGCGAGAACAAGCCGACCGGTCCGGAGGCCGGCGACGGCTGTCCGTTCTGTGGGATCCCGTCGAATTCGGACGAGGACGGGCTCGTCGTCGCGCGTGGCAAGCATGTCTACGCCGTGCTGAATCTGTACCCGTACAACGGCGGGCATCTGATGGTGGTGCCGTACCGGCATGTCGCCGACTACACGGAGCTGGACGGCCCCGAGACCATGGAGCTGGCCGATTTCACCAAGCGGGCGATGGTGGCACTGCGGGCGGCCTCGGGGGCGCACGGCTTCAACATCGGCATGAACCAGGGCTCGGTGGCGGGGGCCGGCATCGCGGCCCATCTGCACCAGCATCTGGTGCCGCGCTGGGGTGGCGACACCAACTTCATGCCGGTGGTCGGACACACGAAGGTGCTGCCGCAGCTGCTCGCCGACACCCGCAAGATGCTGGCCGACGCCTGGCCCGTCGACTGACCGGCCGCCGCTTTTTGACGGGGCCGCCCCGGCTGCTGCTTCCTGCCGGGGCGGCCTTCACGCGTCCGGGCGGCGGCTACGCGTCGTAGACGTCGGCCTTGCGCGGGGTCGGATCCTGGACCAGGCCGCTCAGCACCATCGAGCGGTTGCTGAAGCGCTCGGTGTCGACGCCGTTCTCGTCGAGAACACGCAGGGCGGCGCTGTGGACGGCGCGCAGGACGGGAGTGGCGGCACGCATCGCGTCGTCCGCCATGAAGCGGTGTCGCCACGGCTTCTCGGCCCAGGCATGACGCAGGCCGAAGGGCTCGGGCAGGGCGATCTTGCCGCCCAGGTAGTCCAGCAGCGGTGGGTACCAGGTGAACGGGGCGCGCAGGGCGAGGCGGACGACCTCGCTGGACTCGACCAGCGGGAGCGTGATGTCACGGGTCTCCCAGAACCGGACGGTCTTGTTGACCGTCTTGGTCTTGGCCGCGGGCTTGCTCGTGAAGAGCGAGTGGACCGGCCCCAGCGCGTGTCCGGTGACCTCGATGCGCAGGGTTTCGTGGAGCACCGTGACCGTGATCATCATCGTGATGATCAACTGGCCTTCCCAGAGGGTGAACTGGACGCCCAGATAGTGCCGGTCACCGCTGCCGAACTGCTGGTGGTTGCAGATCCGCTGTATCTCGTGCGGCTTGACCTGGAAGGTGGCGACGTCCTCGCCGTCGGGGCGGGAGACCGAGTCGGCGTTCTCCCCGACGGGGGACACGATCCAGTGGGTGACCGAGGGGGTGGGGAACCCCCCGGTGTTCAGCGGGCCGCGCTCCAGCACCTTGAGCTGGTCGTGGATGGCCCGTACCAGGTCCCAGCTGCGGAACTGGTGGAACTCCTTGCCGGGCTCCTTGGGGACGAGCTCCTCGGCGAGCTGCCAGCTGCCCCAGCGGGTGCCCATGCCGAGGATTCCCTTGGGGCCCGCGTAGAACACCGAGTTGGACTGCTGCTCGGCGGACAGCTTCTCCAGGCCCTGGCGGAGCGCCTCGCGGGAGGTCTCGTTGGGGTTCTTCGGCACGGCCTCGGGGATCTTGGCGATGACGCCGCCGCCGGAGAGCAGCCCTTCCCAGCGGGCGCGCATGTCCTTGGCGGAGGACTCGGCGATCCGTTTGGCGATGAGCCAGCCGATCACGGGGGCAATGATCATCAGGCGGACATAGAGCGCCAGGAATCCGTTGAGCGGCAGCCTGATCAGGAAGATCAGCGCCACGATGCCGATGATCGGGAGCAGGGCGGCGCCCAGGCCGGAGAGAGCCTTGTCCTTGGTCTTGCCGAGGAGGTCGCGCAGACGGAACGCGAGGATCCACAGGATCATGCCGGGCAGGAAGAGGAAGCCGAACAGAGCGGTGACGGCGGTGAGTTTGGTGTCGCGGCTCTTGCGGAGGCGGGTCGCGGACAGGCAGTGCTCGACGACGGTCTGCGGGTCGGTCCCGAAGGACTGGATGAGGGCCTTGCGGGCGCCGCCCAGCATGCGTTCCTGCACGGCGCGGGAGAACGCCTCGCCGAGATTGGGCTTGAAATAGTCGGACTTGAAAAGCTTGGAACGGCCCGCCTTGACTTCGGACTTGTGCCATTCGCTGTTGGCGTCAAGGATCTTCTCCACCGGACTGTCGCGGTACGCGGCGGAGGCGAGGGCGTTCGTCGCCACCGCCTGTCCGCCCGAACCCTGGAGCGGGATCTGCGCTCCGGGAGAAAAATCGAATCCGTCGCTGGCCACTGTCGCCCCCACTCGCCGCCGAGGAACTGCTCCTGCGGCTGTTTCCCAACTGCCGTGCCCGGCACACCTTCTGAGCTGGGACCAAAGCGTATCGTCCGGATCGCTGCGCCGCCCGCCCCTGTGGACAAAGGCGGGCGGCATGGCTGGTCATGAGTCGTTCGGGTTGTTCTTCTGCTGCTCCCGGACGCGTTCGGCGAGTTGCGGGGGCATGGCTTCGTGCCGGGCGTACGCCCGGTCGAAGCGGCCGGCGCCGTGGGAGAGGGAGCGCAGGTCGACCGCATACCTGCCGATCTCCATTTCGGGTACCTCGGCCCGCACGAGGGTGCGGCCGGGGCCGGACTGCTCGGTACCGATCACTCTGCCGCGCCGCCCGGACAGATCGCTCATCACCGGCCCGACATAGTCGTCCGGGACCAGCACCTGGATCTCGGCCACGGGTTCGAGGAGTTGGATACGGGTGTCCGCGGCGGCCTCGCGCAGGGCCAGGGCGCCCGCCGTCTGGAAGGCGGCGTCGGAGGAGTCCACCGAGTGGGACTTGCCGTCCCGCAGCGTGACGCGTACGTCGACGAGCGGGTGCCCGGCAGCGACCCCGCGGGCGGCCTGGGCGCGCACGCCCTTTTCGACGGACGGGATGAACTGGCGGGGCACCGCCCCGCCGACCACCTTGTCGACGAACTCGATGCCCGAGCCCGGGGGCAGCGGCTCCACGTCGATCTCGCAGATGGCGTACTGCCCGTGGCCACCGGACTGTTTCACATGCCGCCCACGCCCGGTCGACGGGGCGGCGAAGGTCTCGCGGAGCGACACCTTGTGCGGTACGGCGTCGACCTGGACGCCGTAGCGGCTGCGCAGCCGGTCCAGCGCCACGTCCTGGTGGGCCTCGCCCAGGCACCACAGGACCACCTGGTGGGTGTCCTGATTCTGTTCGAGGCGCATGGTGGGGTCCTCGGCGACCAGCCGGGTGAGCCCCTGGGAGAGCTTGTCCTCGTCCGCCTTGCTGTGCGCCTCGATGGCGAGCGGCAGCAGCGGGTCCGGCGAGGTCCAGGGGTCCATCAGCAGTGGAAGGTCCTTGTCGGACAGGGTGTCCCCGGTCTCGGCGCTGCCCAGCTTGACGACGCAGGCCAGATCTCCGGCGATGCACTCGGTGAGGGGACGCAACTGCTTCCCGAACGGGGAGGAGAGCGCGCCGACGCGTGCTTCGGCCTCGTGGAAGGGCCGGGTCTCGTGACCGGGCTCGGTGAGGCCGTGGCCGAACACATGGACGGTCTCGTCGGGGCGCAGGGTGCCGGAGAAGACGCGTACCAGTGAGACCCGGCCCACGTACGGGTCGGAGGCCGTCTTGACCACCTCGGCGACGAGCGGGCCGTCCGGGTCGCAGGTCAGGACCGGCCGCGACGCACCGTGCAGCGGGGTGACGTCGGGGAGCGGGCGCTCCAGCGGGGTCGGGAAGCCGCCGGTGATCAGGTCCAGGAGCTCGACGGTGCCGATGCCCTGGCGTGCGTCGTCGGCGGCGGGTGCCGCGGTGAGCACGGGATGGAAGGCGCCCCGGGCGACGGCGCGCTCCAGGTCGTCGACGAGTGTCCCGACATCGATCTCGGCGCCGCCGAGATAGCGGTCCATCAGGGTCTCGTCCTCGCTCTCGGCGATGATCCCCTCGATGAGCCGGTTGCGGGCCTCCTGGAGCGTCGTCCGCCCGTCCGGGGCGGGCGGGTTCTCCTGCCGTGCGCCCGAGGAGTAGTCGAAGATCCGCTGGGTGAGGAGGCCGGTGAGGCCGGTGAGCGGGGCGTGTCCGTCGGCGCCCTCGGGGCCGAGGACGGGGAGGTAGAGCGGGAGCACGGCGTCGGGGTCCTCGCCGCCGAAGATCTCGCCGCAGATCCGGGTCATCTCGTCGAACGAGGTGCGTGCCGTGTCGAGGTGGGTGACGACGATGGCGCGCGGCATGCCGACGGCCGCGCACTCCTCCCACACGGCACGGGTGGCGCCCGCCACCGCGTCGGCCTCCTGGGCCGCCGAGACGACGAACAGGGCCGCGTCCGCCGCCCGCAGACCGGCCCTGAGCTCCCCGACGAAGTCGGCGTAGCCGGGAGTGTCCAGCAGATTGATCCGGTACCCGTCCCATTCGACGGGGACCACGGAGAGTTGTACGGAGCGTTGCCGGCGGTGCTCGATCTCGTCGTAGTCGGAGACGGTGGCACCGTCCTCGACCCGGCCGGCCCGGTTGACCGCGCCCGCCGCCTGTGCTAGGGCCTCGACGAGGGTGGTCTTTCCGGAGCCGCTGTGGCCGACCAGCACCACATTCCGTATGGATGAGGGCCGGCCGGCCGTCGCTGCCCTGCCGGCGGCCCCGGTGTGCGCGTATGCCTTGTCGCCCATGATGCGTGCCTCCCGAGTAGGGGTGCGAAGCGGAGGGAATACCGACGCGATGTGGGGAGATGTGTACGGGCACTGGGGAGCCGCCGCGGCGGCTGCGGAGGCGCCCGCGGTAATTCGAGCTTTCCACTCGGGCCAGGTCGCGTCCATACATGGCACGGCGCCGCGCGAGGCCGGGTGCCCGGACGGTGCAGTCCGGCGGGCGTGACTACGATGGGCCAGCCGGTGGCCGAAGGGGCCGCTCGGCCCACCGACCCTCGGGAAGGCCATGCTGAACAAGTACGCGCGTGCATTTTTCACGCGTGTCCTCACACCGTTCGCCGCACTGTTGCTCCGTCTCGGCGTGAGCCCTGACGCGGTCACTCTGATCGGTACGGCCGGGGTGATGGCAGGTGCGCTGGTCTTCTTCCCGATGGGGGAGTTCTTCTGGGGCACGATCGTCATCACGGTCTTCGTCTTCTCCGACCTCGTCGACGGCAACATGGCACGGCAGGCCGGTATCTCCAGCCGCTGGGGCGCCTTCCTGGACTCGACCCTGGACCGGGTCGCCGACGGAGCGATCTTCGGCGGGTTCGCGCTCTGGTACGCGGGCAACGGCGACGACAACGTGCTCTGCGCTGTCGCGATCTTCTGCCTGGCCAGCGGCCAGGTGGTCTCGTACACCAAGGCGCGCGGCGAGTCGATCGGGCTGCCGGTCGCGGTCAACGGTCTCGTCGAGCGCGCCGAGCGGCTGGTGATCTCGCTGGTCGCGGCCGGAGTCGCGGGCCTGCACAAGTTCGGGGTCCCCGGGGTCCAGGTCCTGCTGCCGATCGCGCTGTGGATCGTCGCCGTGGGCAGCCTGATCACGCTGGTGCAGCGGGTCGTGACCGTGCGTCGCGAGTCCGCGGAGGCCGACGCCGCCGAGGCCGCCGCAGCCGGCCCGGGGAGCGGGACCGCACAGTGAGCGACGACCCCGGGGAGGCGCGGACCGGACTGCGGGACCGACTGACCGATGGGCTGTACGGGCTCGGCTGGACCGCCGTCAAGAAGCTCCCAGAGCCGGTTGCCCGGACGCTCTTCCGCACCATCGCCGACCAGGTGTGGAAGCGGCGCGGCAAGAGCGTGCTGCGGCTGGAGTCGAATCTGGCACGGGTCGTGCCGGGGGCGTCACCGGCCCGGCTGGCCGAGCTCTCCAGGGCCGGCATGCGCTCGTACATGCGCTACTGGATGGAGTCGTTCCGGCTGCCCACCTGGAGCCCGGAGCGGATCAGGGCTTCCATAGAGGTGACCGACGCGCACCGGCTGACCGACGGCCTCGACACCGGCCGCGGCGTCATCCTCGCCCTGCCGCACCTGGCCAACTGGGACCTGGCGGGGGCCTGGGTCACCACCGACCTCAAGGTGCCCTTCACCACGGTCGCCGAGCGGCTCAGGCCCGAGACGCTGTACGACCGGTTCGTGGCCTACCGCGAGGGGCTCGGGATGGAGGTCCTGCCGCACAGCGGCGGCGCCGCCTTCGGCACCCTGGCGCGCCGGCTGCGTGCCGGTGGGCTGGTCTGTCTGGTCGCCGACCGCGACCTGTCCGCCTCCGGCGTCGAGGTGACGTTCTTCGGCGACACCGCGCGGATGCCCGCCGGGCCCGCGCTGCTGGCCCAGCAGACCGGTGCGCTGCTGCTGCCCGTTACGCTCGGCTACGACGACACGCCCGTGATGAAGGCGCGCGTCCATCCGCCGGTCCAGACACCCGAGTCAGGCAGCCGCACCGAGAAGACGTCCTCGATGACACAGGCGCTGGCCGATGCCTTCGCCGTCGGAATCGCCGAGAATCCGGAGGACTGGCACATGCTGCAACGGCTCTGGCTCGCCGATCTGGAGCCCCGGGAGGACACGACGTGAAGATCGGCATCGTCTGCCCGTACTCCTGGGACGTACCGGGCGGTGTGCAGTTCCACATCCGCGACCTGGCCGAGCACCTGATCCGGCTGGGGCACCAGGTGTCGGTGCTGGCGCCCGCCGACGACGAGACACCGCTGCCGCCGTACGTGGTGTCGGCGGGCCGTGCCGTGCCCGTCCCGTACAACGGCTCCGTCGCCCGGCTGAACTTCGGCTTCCTCTCGGCCGCCCGGGTGCGCCGCTGGCTGCACGACGGCACCTTCGACGTCATCCATATCCACGAGCCGACCTCGCCGTCGCTGGGGCTGCTCGCCTGCTGGGCCGCGCAGGGGCCGATCGTCGCCACCTTCCACACCTCCAACCCGCGCTCCCGGGCGATGATCGCCGCGTACCCGATCCTGCAGCCCGCGCTGGAGAAGATCAGCGCGCGGATCGCGGTGAGCGAGTACGCGCGCCGCACCCTGGTCGAGCACCTCGGCGGCGACGCGGTGGTCATTCCGAACGGGGTGGACGTCGGCTTCTTCGCCCAGGCCGAGCCCAAGCCCGAGTGGCAGTCACGAGGGGCGCGAAGCACTGTCGCGGGCGGGACGATCGGCTTCATCGGGCGCATCGACGAGCCCCGCAAGGGCCTGCCGGTCCTGATGAGGGCACTGCCCGCGATCCTCGCCGCCCGCCCGGACACCAGACTGCTGGTCGCCGGCCGGGGCGACGAGGAGGAGGCCGTCGCCTCGCTGCCCGAGGCGATGCGCAAGCGGGTCGAATTCCTCGGCATGGTGAGCGACGAGGACAAGGCGCGACTACTGCGCAGCGTCGATGTGTACGTCGCGCCCAACACGGGCGGCGAGAGCTTCGGGATCATCCTGGTCGAGGCGATGTCGGCCGGCGCCCCGGTCCTCGCCAGCGATCTGGACGCGTTCGCCCAGGTGCTGGACCTCGGCGCGGCGGGTGAACTCTTCGCCAACGAGGACGCGGACGCGCTGGCCGCGGCGGCGATCCGGCTGCTCGGCGACCCGGAGCGGCGTGCGGAGCTGCGCGAGCGCGGCGCCGCGCACGTGCGGCGGTTCGACTGGTCGACGGTCGGGGCGGACATCCTCGCGGTGTACGAGACGGTGACGGACGGTGCGGCCTCGGTGGCGGCCGACGAACGCACGGGCCTGCGCGCGCGGTTCGGCCTGGCGCGGGAGTAGCGGACCGGGGGCCGAGGTCCGGGCCCGCACCCGGACCGCCACGTCGTCGGCGCCCCGACGGTAGCCTTGCCGCCCGTGATCGAAACCCTCATCTGGATCGCCGTCGCGGTCGTCGCGATCGGCATGTACCTCAGCTGGACCGCCGGGCGGCTCGACCGGCTGCACACCCGCATCGACGCCGCACGGGCCGCCCTCGACGCGCAGCTGCTGCGCCGTGCGTCGGTCACCCAGGAGCTGGCCACGTCCGGTGTCCTCGATCCGGCCGCGTCCATCGTCCTGTACGAGGCCGCGCATGCAGCCCGCCAGGCGGAGGAGGAGCACCGCGAGGTCGCCGAGAGCGAGCTGAGCGCCGCGCTGCGGGCGGTCTTCGGTGAGACGGCACAGGTGGAGGCCGTGAAGGAGATCCCCGGCGGTGAGGAGGCGGCGTCCGAACTCGCCGCCTCCGTGCGCCGCGTCCCGATGGCCAGGCGGTTCCACAACGACGCGGTGCGCGCGGCGCGTGCGCTGCGCAGGCACCGCAAGGTGCGGTGGTTCAGGCTGGCCGGGCACGCCCCGTTCCCGCTGGCCTTCGAGATGGACGACGAACCCCCGGTGGCCCTTGCGGACCGCCCCGTCAGCTGACCGGACGGCCGTATTCGCGCGTGACGGGGGCCACATTCCGCTCCGTACGTGTTCAAAACGATCCACCGGCCTTCCATTGGCCCTTGCAGTGGCCTGTTCCCGGAGAGTTTGCTCAGCTCTGCACCAACCAGCGCTTTTCAGCAACTTTTTCTCCGAGTGAGGTCGATCCATGTCCACGCTTCCCACCACCCCGCAGTCCGCCGACTCCCCGGCCACGGGCACCGCGCGCGTCAAGCGCGGCATGGCCGAGCAGCTCAAGGGCGGCGTGATCATGGACGTCGTCAATGCCGAGCAGGCGAAGATCGCCGAGGACGCGGGCGCCGTGGCCGTCATGGCCCTGGAGCGGGTGCCGGCCGACATCCGCAAGGACGGCGGCGTGGCCCGGATGTCGGACCCGAACATGATCGAGGAGATCATCGAGGCCGTCTCCATCCCGGTGATGGCGAAGTCCCGTATCGGCCACTTCGTCGAGGCCCAGGTTCTCCAGTCCCTCGGTGTCGACTACATCGACGAGTCCGAGGTCCTCACCCCGGCCGACGAGGTCAACCACAGCGACAAGTTCGCCTTCACCACCCCGTTCGTCTGCGGCGCCACCAACCTGGGCGAGGCCCTGCGCCGGATCGCCGAGGGTGCGGCCATGATCCGCTCGAAGGGCGAGGCCGGCACCGGCAACGTCGTCGAAGCCGTCCGCCACCTTCGCCAGATCAAGAACGAGATCGCCCGCCTGCGCGGCTACGACAACAACGAGCTCTACGCCGCCGCCAAGGAGCTCCGTGCCCCGTACGAGCTGGTAAAGGAGGTCGCGGAGCTCGGCAAGCTGCCCGTCGTGCTGTTCTCCGCCGGCGGTGTCGCCACCCCCGCCGACGCCGCGCTGATGCGCCAGCTCGGCGCCGAGGGTGTCTTCGTCGGCTCCGGAATCTTCAAGTCCGGCGACCCGGCCAAGCGCGCCGCCGCGATCGTGAAGGCCACCACCTTCTACGACGACCCGAAGATCATCGCGGACGCCTCCCGGAACCTGGGCGAGGCCATGGTCGGCATCAACTGCGACACCCTGCCCGAGGCCGAGCGCTACGCCAACCGTGGCTGGTAATCACTGATGAGCGACACCCCTGTGATCGGAGTCCTGGCCCTCCAGGGCGACGTACGGGAACACCTGATCGCCCTGGCCTCGGCTGACGCCCTGGCCAGGCCGGTCCGGCGTCCCGAGGAACTCGCCGAGGTCGACGGCCTGGTCATTCCCGGTGGAGAGTCCACCACGATGTCCAAGCTGGCCTCTCTCTTCGGCATGCTGGAACCGCTGCGTGAGCGGGTGCGGGACGGAATGCCCGTCTACGGCACCTGCGCCGGAATGATTCTGCTCGCCGACAAGATCCTCGACCCGCGCTCGGGCCAGGAGACGGTGGGTGGGATCGACATGATCGTGCGCCGCAATGCCTTCGGGCGGCAGAACGAGTCCTTCGAGGCGGCCGTCGAGGTCGCCGGCATCGAGGGCGGCCCCGTGGAGGGCGTGTTCATCCGCGCCCCCTGGGTGGAGTCGGTCGGCGCGCAGGCCGAGGTGGTGGCGGAGCACGGCGGCCACATCGTCGCCGTACGTCAGGGAAACGCCCTGGCCACGTCATTCCACCCGGAATTGACCGGAGACCACCGCGTTCACGCATTGTTCGTGGACATGGTGCGCGCAGTCGGCTGACGCGATCCCGGTAGGATCTCTCGGGTTCGAATCGTTTTTGGTGACGCGAAGGAGAAGGCAGATGTCCGGCCACTCTAAATGGGCTACGACGAAGCACAAGAAGGCCGTGATTGATGCCAAGCGCGGCAAGCTCTTCGCGAAACTGATCAAGAACATCGAGGTCGCGGCCCGCACCGGCGGTGTGGACCCCGAGGGGAACCCGACCCTCGTGGACGCGATCCAGAAGGCCAAGAAGAGCTCCGTACCGAACAAGAACATCGACTCCGCGGTCAAGCGCGGTGGCGGTCTCGAAGCGGGCGGCGTCGATTACCAGACGATCATGTACGAGGGTTACGGCCCGAACGGTGTCGCGATGCTCATCGAGTGCCTCACCGACAACCGCAACCGCGCCGCCTCCGACGTGCGTGTGGCGATGACCCGCAACGGCGGCTCGATGGCCGACCCGGGTTCGGTCTCGTACCTCTTCAACCGCAAGGGCGTCGTCATCGTCCCCAAGGGCGAGCTG
Source organism: Streptomyces sp. NPDC001880 (assembly GCF_053594575.1). Lineage (NCBI taxonomy): Bacteria > Bacillati > Actinomycetota > Actinomycetes > Kitasatosporales > Streptomycetaceae > Streptomyces > Streptomyces sp. NPDC001880. Next base: position 67,979 of record NZ_JBSFET010000011.1, on the reverse strand, counting down.
ACCGAGGACGACGTCCTGGGTGCCGTGCTCGACGCGGGTGCCGAGGAGGTCAACGACCTCGGTGACACGTACGAGGTCGTCAGCGAGGCCACCGACATGGTCGCGGTCCGCACCGCGCTCCAGGAGGCGGGCATCGACTACGACTCCGCCGAGGCCAACTTCCTGCCCACCATGCAGGTCGAGCTGGACGAGGAAGGCGCGCGCAAGATCTTCAAGCTCATCGACGCGCTGGAGGACAGCGACGACGTGCAGAACGTCTTCGCCAACTTCGACGTCTCGGACGAGGTCATGGAGAAGGTCGACGCCTGAGCCGCGCCCAGCGCAGTCTTCACGGACGGGCCGACGGGGACACACCCCGTCGGCCCGTCGCATTGTCAGTGCGAGCCGATAGCCTGCGGGAACAGTTGACCGATCGGTAGGGAGGGGGCGTCCCATGCGGGTGCTGGGCGTGGACCCGGGGCTGACCCGGTGCGGTGTCGGCGTCGTCGAAGGCGTCGCCGGCCGCCCCCTGACCATGCTCGGCGTGGGCGTCGTCCGCACCCCGCCCGACGCGGAGCTCGGCCCCCGGCTGGTCGCCATCGAGCGCGGCATAGAGGAATGGCTCGACGAGCACCGGCCCGAATTCGTCGCCGTGGAGCGGGTGTTCAGCCAGCACAACGTCCGTACGGTCATGGGCACCGCCCAGGCCAGCGCCGTCGCCACGCTCTGCGCGTCGCGCCGCGGCATTCCCGTCGCCCTGCACACACCGAGCGAGGTCAAGGCGGCCGTCACGGGCAGCGGCCGCGCCGACAAGGCGCAGGTCGGCGCCATGGTCACCCGGCTGCTGCGGCTCGACGCCCCGCCGAAGCCGGCCGACGCGGCCGACGCCCTCGCCCTCGCCATCTGTCACATCTGGCGTGCCCCCGCCGTCAACCGCCTCCAGCAGGCACACGCGGCAGCCGCCGCGGCCGCCACCCGGCGCGTTTCCCGTACACCCGCAGTTCCCGTCCGGAAGGTCACCCGATGATCGCCTTCGTCAGCGGCCCCGTGGCCGCACTCGCCCCGACCACGGCCGTGATCGAGGTCGGCGGCATCGGCATGGCCGTCCAGTGCACGCCGAACACCCTCGCCGGCCTCCGGATCGGCCAGGAGGCCAGGCTCGCCACCTCCCTCGTGGTACGGGAGGACTCGCTGACCCTCTACGGCTTCGCCGACGACGACGAGCGGCAGGTCTTCGAGCTGCTCCAGACCGCCAGCGGGGTCGGGCCCCGGCTCGCCCAGGCCATGCTCGCCACCCACAATCCCGACGCCCTGCGCACCGCGGTCGCCACCGGCGACGAGAAGGCGCTCACCGCCGTCTCCGGCATCGGCAAGAAGGGCGCACAGAAACTCCTCCTCGAACTGAAGGACAGACTCGGCGAGCCCGTCGGCGCCCACATCGGCCGGCAGGGCATCGGCACCGCCGTCACCTCCTCCTGGCGCGATCAGCTTCAAGCAGCTCTGATCGGCCTCGGCTACGCCACCCGCGAGGCCGACGAGGCGGTCACCGCCGTCGCCCCCCAGGCCGAGGCGGCCATCGCCGAGAACGGGCAGGCCCCCGTGCCGCAGCTGCTGCGCGCCGCACTGCAGACCCTCAACCGCGCGCGCTGACCGGAGCGCGACACCCCGGGGAACACCCCGACGCCGGGCCGGGCACCGCACGGCACCGAAACACCCGAGGCGGGACAGACTGAATGAACTGGGACGAGACCGGACCCGACACCGACGAGCGGCTCGACGAGCGCCTCGTCCATGCCGACGCGGACGGCGAGGACACCGCGGTCGAGGCAGCGCTGCGGCCGAAGGACCTCGACGAATTCGTCGGCCAGGAGAAGGTGCGCGAACAGCTCGACCTGGTCCTCAAGGCGGCCCGGGCCCGCGGCGCCACCGCCGACCACGTCCTGCTCTCCGGCGCCCCCGGCCTCGGCAAGACCACCCTCTCCATGATCATCGCGGCCGAGATGGGCGCGCCGATCCGGATCACCTCCGGCCCCGCCATCCAGCACGCGGGCGATCTCGCCGCGATCCTCTCCTCCCTCCAGGAGGGCGAGGTCCTCTTCCTCGACGAGATCCACCGCATGTCGCGGCCGGCCGAGGAGATGCTCTACATGGCGATGGAGGACTTCCGGGTCGACGTCATCGTCGGCAAGGGCCCCGGCGCCACCGCCATCCCGCTGGAACTCCCGCCCTTCACCCTGGTCGGAGCCACCACCAGGGCCGGACTGCTGCCGCCGCCGCTGCGCGACCGCTTCGGCTTCACCGGCCACATGGAGTTCTACGCACCCACCGAGCTGGAACGCGTAGTTCACCGCTCCGCCCGCCTCCTCGACGTGGAGATAGACGCGGAAGGCGCCGCCGAGATCGCCGGCCGTTCCCGCGGCACCCCCCGCATCGCCAACCGGCTGCTGCGCCGCGTCCGGGACTACGCCCAGGTCAAGGCCGACGGACGGATCGACCGCCCGGTCGCCGCCGCGGCCCTCGGGGTCTACGAGGTCGACGCCCGCGGCCTCGACCGGCTCGACCGCGCGGTGCTCGCCGCCCTGCTGAAGCTCTTCGGCGGCGGACCCGTCGGGCTGTCCACCCTCGCGGTCGCCGTGGGGGAGGAGCGCGAAACCGTCGAGGAGGTCGCAGAGCCCTTCCTGGTCCGGGAAGGGCTGCTGGCCAGGACGCCGCGGGGCCGGGTCGCGACGCCTGCGGCCTGGGCCCATCTGGGTCTCGTACCTCCGCAGCAAGGCGGAAAGGGACAACAGGGCCTGTTCGGGGCGTGATGTGTCACAGGTTGACCGGAGCAGGAACCACACCGCGAGTCCGGGCGTTGTTCCATCGATGCGGACTCGCTTAGACTCCGCCGATGCCGCCCTTACAGGTCGGTGTACCCACCCCCGTAGATACAGGCCGCCTTCCAACGCGGTCGTGCGAAGGAAACTCGTCCCGTGAATCTCGTGACCCTCCTCCCCTTCATCGTGCTCATCGGGGCCATGTTCCTGATGACGCGGTCCGCCAAGAAGAAGCAGGCGGCCGCCGTCCAGATGCGCAACGAGATGCAGCCCGGCACCGGCGTCCGGACGATCGGGGGCATGTACGCCACCGTCAAGGAGGTGCACGACGACACGGTTCTCCTTGAGATCGCGCCCGGCGTCCATGCCGTCTACGCCAAGAACGCCGTCGGCGCCGTCCTCGACGACGCGGAGTACAACCGCATCGTCCATGGCGACGACGAGAGCGGCCTCGACCTCGACGGCACGGTCGTCCCCGACGACGCCTCCTCGCTGACCGAGGCCGGCACCGACGCGGACGAGGCGGACGACGCCCGGATCGACCTGGGCAAGAAGGTCGACGAGGCCGAGCCGAAGGACGCCGAGTCCGGCGAGAAGTCCGAGGGCAAGGACGACGGCGAGGCCGACGCGAAGTAGCCCACGCCCGGGGAATGCCGTGAGCCCACCGGCGTCCGGCATTCCCCGGTCCGTGCGATCTTCTGCGGGGGCGGGTCCTCACTACACTTCGTGGCCGCTCCGACGCGTACCCGGCGCGGGGCGGTTGGACAGGGAGAAACGAGAAGGTGGCAGCACCGAAGAAGAGCCGGGGGCCGGCCGGCGGTCAGGGGAGGCCGGGGCGTTCCCTGGCCCTGATCCTGATCGTCATGGTCGCGCTCACCGGCGGGATGTTCCTGGTCGATCAGCCGACCCCACGGCTGGGCATCGACCTGGCGGGCGGCACGTCCATCACGCTGGAGGCGCAGAGCGAGCCGGGGCAGGAATCGGCGATCAACAAGACCAACATGGACACGGCTGTCGAGATCATGGAGCGCCGTGTCAATGGTCTTGGTGTCTCCGAGGCCGAGGTCCAGACACAGGGCGATCGCAACATCATCGTCAACATCCCCAAGGGCACGGACTCCGCCCAGGCCCGAGAGCAGGTCGGCACCACGGCCAAGCTCTACTTCCGGCCGGTGCTGACCGTCGCCCAGGGCACGCCCACCCCGATGCCCAGCGCCTCGTCGTCCGGCAAAGCCACCCCGTCCGGCAGCCCGAGCGCCCCCACCGCGGACAAGGGGAAGACGTCGGCGACGCCCAGCGCGAGCGCCACCACCCAGGGCCGCGCGGTCACCGGCGCCCTCAAGACCGACTCCACGCCCACGCCGAAGTCGAGCACCACGCCCAAGGCCGACGGCACGCCGTCGGCATCCGCGGCCGACGAGGCCGCCGCGGCCAAGCTGCAGAAGCAGTTCGCGGCGCTCGACTGCTCCAGCAAGGCATCCCGCGCCGAGGCCGCACGGGGGGCCAAGCCCACCGACACGGTCGTCGCATGCAGCTCCGAGGGTGACGCGAAGTACGTCCTCGGCCCGTCCGAGGTGTCCGGCACCGAGGTCGACAACGCCAAGGCCGGCTTCGACCAGCAGCGCGGCATGTGGATCGTCAACATGGAGTTCACCAAGCAGGGCTCCAAGCAGTTCCAGACGATCACCAAGAAGCTCTCCGCGCAGCAGCCCCCGCAGAACCAGTTCGCCATCGCCCTGGACGGCGAGGTCGTCTCCGCACCCCAGGTGAACACCACGCTCAGCGGCAGCGCCGAGATCTCCGGCAGCTTCACCCAGCAGTCCGCCGAGGACCTGGCCAACGTGCTCTCCTACGGTGCGCTCCCGCTCTCGTTCAAGGAGCAGAGCGTCACCACGGTCACCCCCGCGCTCGGTGGCGAGCAGCTCCAGGCCGGTCTGATCGCCGGTGCCATCGGTCTGGCCCTGGTGGTCATCTACCTGGTCGCGTACTACCGGGGTCTCGCCTTCATCGCGCTCCTGAGCCTGATGGTCTCCGGTGTCCTGACCTACACGATCATGTCGCTGCTCGGCCCGGCCATCGGCTTCGCCCTCAACCTCCCGGCGGTCTGTGGCGCCATCGTGGCCATCGGCATCACCGCGGACTCCTTCATCGTGTACTTCGAGAGAATCCGCGACGAGATCCGCGACGGCCGTACGCTCCGCCCGGCCGTCGCGCGTGCCTGGCCGCGCGCCCGGCGCACCATCCTGGTCTCCGACTTCGTGTCGTTCCTCGCCGCCGCCGTGCTCTTCGTCGTCACTGTCGGCAAGGTCCAGGGTTTCGCCTTCACGCTGGGCCTCACCACCCTGCTCGACGTGGTCGTGGTGTTCCTCTTCACCAGGCCCCTCATGACGCTGATGGCCCGTAGGAAGTTCTTCGCCAGCGGTCACCCGTGGTCCGGCCTGGACCCGAAGCGGCTCGGCGCCAAGCCGCCGCTGCGCCGCTCGCGCCGTGTCCACGCCCCCACTGACCCGAAGGAGGCGTGAGATGTCGCGACTCGGCACTCTCGGCGCCCGTCTCTACCGCGGCGAGGTCGGCTACGACTTCATCGGCAAGCGCAAGATCTGGTACGGGATCTCGATCCTGATCACCATCACGGCCATCGTCGGCCTGGCGGTCAGCGGCCTGAACATGGGCATCGAGTTCAAGGGCGGCGCGGTCTTCACCACCCCGAAGACCAGCGTCACCGTCGCCGAGGCGGAAGACCTGGCCACGGAGGCCTCCGGCCACCAGGCGATCGTCCAGAAGCTCGGCAACGGCAGTCTGCGCATCCAGATCACCGAGGTCGACACCGCGAAGTCCGACGAGATCAAGGACAAGCTCGCCAAGGACCTCGACGTCCCGGCGGAGAAGATCGCCGCAGACCTGGTCGGCCCCAGCTGGGGCGAGCAGATCGCCAGCAAGGCCTGGACCGGCCTCGGCATCTTCATGGTCCTCGTGGTGATCTACCTGGCCATCGCCTTCGAATGGCGCATGGCCATCGCGGCCCTGGTCGCACTGATCCACGACATCACCATCACCGTCGGGGTCTACGCCCTGGTGGGCTTCGAGGTCACCCCGGGCACCGTGATCGGTCTGCTCACCATCCTCGGTTACTCGCTCTACGACACGGTTGTCGTCTTCGACAGCCTCAAGGAGAGCACGGTGGGGATCACCAAGCAGACCCGCTGGACGTACAGCGAGATCGCCAACCGCTCCATCAACGGCACGCTGGTCCGGTCCATCAACACCACCGTCGTGGCGCTGCTGCCGGTCGCCGGTCTGCTGTTCATCGGCGGCGGGGTTCTCGGCGCCGGCATGCTGAACGACATCTCCCTGTCGCTCTTCGTCGGCCTGGCCGCCGGTGCGTACTCCTCGATCTTCATCGCCACCCCGCTCGTCGCCGACCTCAAGGAACGCGACCCGCAGATGAAGGCCCTGAAGAAGCGGATCCTCGCCAAGCGCGCGGCAGCCGCAGCCAAGGGCGAGTCCGCCGAGGACGACCCCTCGGACGACGGCTTCCCGCAGGACGCCGCCCCCGCCGCCGCGGTCGTCGGCCAGCGCCTGCAGCCCCCCAGGGGCCACGGCCGGACCCCGGGGAAGCGCCGATGACCAGCACCACCGACAGCACCCGCGAGCTCCTGCTCAGCAGGATCCGCGACGTGCCGGACTACCCGAAGCCGGGCGTGCTGTTCAAGGACATCACCCCGCTGCTCTCGGACCCGACGGCGTTCGCGGCCCTCACCGACACACTCGCGGAGCTGTGCGTACGGCACCGCGCCACGAAGGTGGTCGGCCTGGAGGCGCGCGGCTTCATCCTGGCCGCCCCGGTCGCGGTACGGGCCGGGCTCGGCTTCGTACCCGTCCGCAAGGCGGGCAAGCTGCCCGGAGCCACGCTCAGCCAGGCGTACGAGCTGGAGTACGGCACCGCCGAGATCGAGATCCACGCGGAGGACCTGTCCGCAGACGACAGGATCATGGTCATCGACGACATCCTCGCCACCGGCGGCACCGCCGAGGCCTCGCTGGAGCTGATCCGGCGGGCCGGTGCCGAGGTCGCGGGCGTCGCGATCCTCATGGAGCTCGGCTTCCTGCCCGGACGGGCCCGGCTGGAGCAGGGCCTGCGGGGCGCGCCGCTGGAGGTTCTGATCACGGTCTGAGCAGCAGCGGCCGTACGCGGCAGCGCAGCGGATCGTACGGACAGGACGGGCACCCGGGAACAACCGGGTGCCCGTCCCGTGTTGTCAGGAGTCCCACGGTCCCCGGGGGAGGACCGGCCGCAGGGTCGATACGATGGCCTCTCCGGGTACCCGGATCCGCACGAGGAGCGCTCTTGCCAGACGAGGCCCAGCCAGTCGCCGCCCCGCAGCCCGACGAGCCCGCGGCGGCCTCAGCCACGCCCGGGAAGAAGCAGCCCGCGGACAAGCCGAAGCCCCCGGCCCCCGATCCCGGCAAGGGCCCGGACCGGGCGGGCGCCCCGGCAGCCGGGGGAGCACCCGCTTCCGCCGCACAGCCGGCCGCACCCGCCTCCGCGGCCGCGTCGGCCCCGAAGCCCCCCGCGAAGCCCGCGGCCAGGCCGGTGCCGTCGAGCGCCCCCACGACACGCTCCGGCGGTTCGTCCAACCGGGTGAGGGCCAGGCTGGCCCGCCTCGGCGTGCAGCGCTCCAGCCCGTACAACCCGGTGCTCGAACCGTTGCTGCGCATCGTCCGCAGCAACGACCCCAAGATCGAGACGGCCACACTGCGCCAGATCGAGCGGGCCTACCAGGTCGCCGAGCGCTGGCACCGCGGCCAGAAGCGCAAGAGCGGCGACCCGTACATCACGCATCCGCTCGCCGTCACGACCATCCTCGCCGAGCTGGGCATGGACCCGGCCACGCTGATGGCCGGGCTGCTGCACGACACGGTCGAGGACACCGAGTACGGCTTGGACACCCTGCGCCGGGACTTCGGCGACCAGGTCGCCCTGCTCGTCGACGGCGTCACCAAGCTGGACAAGGTCAAGTTCGGCGAGGCCGCCCAGGCCGAGACCGTACGCAAGATGGTCGTCGCCATGGCCAAGGACCCCCGGGTCCTCGTCATCAAGCTCGCCGACCGGCTGCACAACATGCGCACCATGCGCTACCTCAAGCGGGAGAAGCAGGAGAAGAAGGCCCGCGAGACGCTTGAGATCTACGCCCCGCTGGCGCACCGCCTGGGCATGAACACCATCAAGTGGGAGCTGGAGGACCTCGCCTTCGCGATCCTCTACCCCAAGATGTACGACGAGATCGTGCGTCTGGTCGCCGAGCGGGCCCCCAAGCGCGACGAATACCTCGCCATAGTGACCGACGAGGTCCAGGCCGACCTGCGCGCAGCCCGGATCAAGGCCACCGTCACGGGACGGCCGAAGCACTACTACAGCGTCTACCAGAAGATGATCGTGCGGGGCCGGGACTTCGCCGAGATCTACGACCTGGTGGGCATCAGGGTCCTCGTCGACACCGTCCGCGACTGCTACGCGGCGCTCGGCACCGTCCACGCGCGGTGGAATCCGGTCCCCGGCCGGTTCAAGGACTACATCGCGATGCCCAAGTTCAACATGTACCAGTCGCTGCACACCACGGTGATCGGTCCCAGCGGCAAGCCCGTCGAGCTGCAGATCCGCACCTTCGACATGCACCGCCGAGCCGAGTACGGCATCGCCGCGCACTGGAAGTACAAGCAGGAGGCCGTCGCGGGCGCCTCCAAGGTCCGCACCGACGTCCCCAAGAACACGGGCGGCGGCCGGAGCCAGGACACCGTCAACGACATGGCATGGCTGCGCCAGCTCCTGGACTGGCAGAAGGAGACCGAGGACCCCGGCGAGTTCCTGGAGTCGCTGCGCTTCGACCTCTCCCGCAACGAGGTCTTCGTCTTCACGCCCAAGGGCGACGTCATAGCGCTGCCCGCGGGGGCGACCCCGGTCGACTTCGCATACGCGGTGCACACGGAGGTCGGCCACCGGACGATAGGAGCACGGGTCAACGGGCGGCTCGTACCGCTCGAATCGACGCTGGACAACGGCGATCTGGTGGAGGTCTTCACCTCGAAGGCGGCCGGCGCCGGGCCCTCCCGGGACTGGCTGGGCTTCGTCAAGTCCCCCCGCGCCCGCAACAAGATCCGCGCCTGGTTCTCCAAGGAGCGCCGCGACGAGGCCATCGAGCAGGGCAAGGACGCCATCGCGCGCGCCATGCGCAAGCAGAACCTGCCGATCCAGCGCATCCTGACCGGCGACTCCCTGGTCACCCTCGCCCACGAGATGCGCTATCCCGACATCTCGTCCCTGTACGCGGCGATCGGCGAGGGTCATGTCGCGGCCGCCGGAGTCGTGCAGAAGCTGGTCCAGGCGCTCGGCGGCGAGGACGAGGCCAACGAGGACATCGCGGAGAGCTCGCCGCCCTCGCGCAGCCGCGGCAAGCGCCGGTCCAACGCCGATCCGGGCGTGGTCGTCAAGGGCGTCGAGGACGTCTGGGTCAAACTGGCCCGCTGCTGCACACCCGTCCCCGGCGACCCGATCATCGGCTTCGTCACCCGGGGCAGCGGCGTCTCCGTGCACCGCGCCGACTGTGTCAACGTCGACTCGTTGTCGCAGCAGCCGGAACGCATCCTGGACGTCGAGTGGGCGCCGACCCAGTCCTCGGTCTTCCTGGTCGCCATCCAGGTCGAGGCCCTCGACCGGTCCCGGCTGCTCTCGGACGTCACCCGCGTCCTGTCCGACCAGCACGTCAACATCCTGTCGGCGGCCGTCCAGACCTCCCGTGACCGGGTGGCCACCTCGCGCTTCACCTTCGAGATGGGCGACCCGAAGCACCTCGGCCACGTGCTGAAGGCGGTGCGGGGCGTGGAGGGCGTCTACGACGTCTACCGGGTGACCTCGGCCCGCAGGCCGTGACACAGACGAAAAGGGGCTCCCGTACGCCATGTACGGGAGCCCCTTTCCTGTGCGGTGCGTGCCTCAGGGCCTCAGCCGCCGAACTCCTCAAGGCCCTTGAGCGCCTGGTCCAGCAGCGCCTGCCGGCCCTCGAGCTCCTTGGCCAGCTTGTCGGCGCGGGCGTTGTTGCCCGAGGCGCGGGCCGTGTCGATCTGCGTACGCAGCTTGTCCACGGCCGCCTGGAGCTGACCGGTCAGGCCCTCGGCGCGCGCCCGCGCCTCGGGGTTCGTCCGCCGCCACTCCGACTCCTCGGCCTCCTGGAGCGCCCGCTCCACCGCGTGCATCCGCCCCTCGACCTTCGGGCGGGCGTCACGCGGTACGTGGCCGATGGCCTCCCAGCGCTCGTTGATGGCCCGGAACGCGGCCCTGGCCGCTTTCAGGTCCTTCACCGGCACCAGCCGCTCGGCCTCGACCGCGAGCTCCTCCTTGAGCTTGAGGTTCTCGCCCTGCTCCGCGTCCCGCTCGGCGAAGACCTCGCTGCGGGCGGCGAAGAAGACGTCCTGGGCACCGCGGAAGCGGTTCCACAGATCGTCCTCGGCCTCGCGCTGGGCGCGGCCCGCCGCCTTCCACTCCGTCATCAGGTCGCGGTAGCGGGCGGCGGTGGCCCCCCAGTCCGTGGAACCGGAGAGCGACTCCGCCTCGGTGACCAGCTTCTCCTTGGCCTTGCGGGCCTCCTCGCGCTGGGCGTCCAGCGATGCGAAGTGGGCCTTGCGGCGCTTGGAGAACGCCGAGCGGGCGTGCGAGAAGCGGTGCCACAGCTCGTCGTCGGACTTGCGGTCGAGCCGAGGCAGGCTCTTCCACGTGTCGACGAGCGCACGGAGCCGCTCGCCCGCGGAGCGCCACTGCTCGCTCTGTGCCAGCTCCTCGGCCTCGGCGACCAGCGCCTCCTTGGCGTGCTTCGCCTCGTCGGTCTGCTTCGCCTTCTGGGCCCTGCGCTCCTCACGCCGCGATTCGACCGTCGCGACGAGCGCGTCGAGCCGCTTGCGCAGCGCGTCGAGGTCACCGACGGCGTGATGCTCGTCCACCTGCAGACGCAGATGCTCGATGGCGGTCGTCGCGTCCTTCGCCGACAGGTCGGTGGTCTTCACCCGCCGTTCGAGGAGGCCGATCTCGACCACAATGCCCTCGTACTTGCGCTCGAAGTAGGCCAGAGCCTCCTCGGGGGAACCCGCCTGCCACGATCCGACGACCTGCTCGCCGTCGGCTGTCCGCACGTACACGGTGCCGGTCTCATCGACACGGCCCCACGGGTCGCTGCTCACAGCGCCTCCTCCACCTGATGCCCGCGAGAGGGTTCGCCCCTCTGGCATCGTCCACAGTTTCCTGGGGCGGGCAGCGCCCGCCCTGCACAACGCCAATCTAGGCGACCGGCCGCCCGGCTGTCCGCACTCAGCGCCGCCGAAAAAAATCCGGCCCGCGCCCGTCGTCACCGGACGGCCCGGTCAGGCCGCCCCGAGCCGGTCACGACTTGTCGACGGCGGCCTTCGAGATGTTCACTGCCTTCTTCGGCGCACCGTCGGGGGCGCCGCCCTCCGCGCCCGCCGCACCGATGTCCTTGACGGCCTTCAGCGAGGCGTCGTCCATCGTGCCGAACGGGGTGTAGGTGGGCGGCAGCTTGCTGTCCTTGTACACCAGGAAGAACTGGCTGCCACCGGTGTGCGGCTGGCCGGTGTTCGCCATCGCCACCGTGCCCGCGGGGTAGGTGACCGTGCCGTCCTGGCCGGCCTTGCCCAGCGCGGTCAGGTTCTCGTCCGGGATCGTGTAGCCGGGGCCGCCCGTGCCGTCGCCCTTGGGGTCGCCGCACTGCAGGACGAAGATGCCCTGCGTGGTGAGGCGGTGGCACTTCGTACCGTCGAAGAAGCCCTTGTCGGCCAGCGACTTGAAGGAGTTCGTGGTGCGCGGCGTCTTCCCCGCGTCCATCGTGAACGCGATGTCGCCCTGGCTCGTCTTGAGCGACATCGTGTACTCGGCCTTCTTGTCGATCTTCATCGCGGGCTCGGGCGCCTCGCTCTCCTTCGGCGACGCGCTCTCCGAAGGGCTCGCGCTCGCGGAGGCGTCCGCCTTGTCCTTCTTGCCGTCGCCGTCGAGGGCGAGATAGGAGCCCACACCGATGACCGCCACCACGGCCACCGCGGACGTGATGATGATCGTCAGCCGCCTCGTCCTGCGGCGGGCCTCCTCCCGGCGCTGCTGCTGCCGCTCGAACTTCTCCCTGGCGAGCTGCCGCCGCCGCTGATCGCTGCTGACCACCGGGTGATCTCCTTGTAGGTCGTGTGATGAGGCCTTGGCTGCCCCGTACCGTATATGGGTTAGCTGTGGAATGAGGAGCGCCGGTAGGCTCTGAACTGCCGCGACCTTCTCAGTCGCAATCCGCCGTCGGACGACCATTAAGGACGATCGTGCTCATTGCCGGGTTCCCCGCAGGGGCCTGGGGGACCAACTGTTATCTGGTCGCCCCGGCCGCAGGCGAGGAGTGCGTGATCATCGACCCGGGCCACCAGGCCGCGGCCGGAGTCGAGGAAGCGCTGAAGAAGCATCGGCTGAAGCCCGTCGCCGTCGTACTGACCCACGGCCACATCGACCATGTCGCCTCGGTCGTCCCGGTGTGCGGCGCGCACGACGTCCCCGCCTGGATCCACCCGGACGACCGGTACATGATGAGCGACCCGGAGAAGGCCCTCGGCCGCTCCATCGGGATGCCGCTCATGGGCGAGCTGACGATCGGGGAGCCGGACGACGTCAAGGAGCTGAGCGACGGCGCCCTGCTGAAGCTGGCCGGTCTGGAGTTCGGTGTCGCGCATGCGCCCGGCCATACCAAGGGGTCGGTGACGTTCAGGATGCCCGAGGCCGCGGATGTTCCGCAGATCCTCTTCTCGGGCGACCTGCTCTTCGCCGGCTCCGTCGGACGCACCGACCTGCCCGGTGGCGACCACGCCGAGCTGCTCGAGTCGCTGGCCCGTGTGTGCCTGCCGCTCGACGACTCGACCGTGGTGCTGTCCGGCCACGGCCCCCAGACGACCATCGGCCGCGAGCGCGCCTCGAATCCGTATCTGCACGGTATGGACGCGCCCCGACGAGGAATGTGACGAGAGACATCCCGTGAGCACTTTCAAGGCCCCCAAGGGCACGTACGACCTGACCCCGCCCGACTCCGCCAAGTACCTCGCGGTGCGCGAGGCCATCGCCGCGCCCCTGAAGAACTCCGGCTACGGCTATATCGAGACCCCCGGCTTCGAGGACGTCGCCCTCTTCTCGCGCGGTGTCGGTGAATCCACCGACATCGTGACCAAGGAGATGTACACCCTCACGACCAAGGGCGGTTCCCAGCTGGCACTCCGCCCCGAGGGCACCGCCTCCGTGCTCCGCGCCGCACTGGAGGCCAACCTCCACAAGCTCGGCAACCTGCCCGTGAAGCTGTGGTACTCCGGCTCGTACTACCGCTACGAGCGCCCGCAGAAGGGCCGTTACCGGCACTTCTCGCAGGTCGGTGCCGAGGCGATCGGCGCCGAGGACCCGGCGCTGGACGCCGAGCTGATCATCCTGGCCGACCAGGCGTACCGCGCGCTCGGCCTGCGGAACTTCCGCATCCTGCTCAACTCGCTGGGCGACAAGGAGTGCCGCCCCGTCTACCGGGACGCGCTCCAGGGCTTCCTGCGCGAGCTCGACCTGGACGAGGAGACCCGCCGCCGCATCGAGATCAACCCGCTTCGGGTCCTCGACGACAAGCGGCCCGAGGTGCAGAAGCAGCTGGCCGGCGCCCCGGTGCTGCGCGACTACCTCTGCGACGCCTGCAAGGCGTACCACGAGGAGGTGCGCGACCTGCTCTCCGCGGCAGGTGTGGTGTACGAGGACGACGAGAAGCTCGTCCGCGGCCTCGACTACTACACCCGCACCACCTTCGAGTTCGTCCACGACGGACTCGGCTCGCAGTCCGCGGTGGGCGGTGGCGGCCGCTACGACGGTCTGTCCGAGATGATCGGCGGACCGGCGCTCCCGTCGGTCGGGTGGGCGCTCGGCGTGGACCGTACGGTGCTCGCGCTGGAGGCGGAGGGCATCGAGCTCGAACTGCCCGCCGCCACCAGCGTCTTCGCGGTGCCGCTCGGCGAGGAGGCCCGCCGGGTGCTCTTCGGCGTCGTCACACAGCTGCGCCGCGAGGGCGTGGCTGCGGACTTCGCGTACGGGAACCGCGGCCTCAAGGGCGCGATGAAGAGCGCGAACCGGTCGGGAGCCCGCTTCACGATCGTCGCGGGCGAGCGGGACCTGGCCGAGGGCGTCGTCCAGCTCAAGGACATGGAGTCCGGTGAGCAAACGCCCGTACCCCTGAACGACGTGGCCGGGACGATCCGCGAGCGTCTGGCCTAGGTGTTCTGCCCCGGGGTGGCCGGCGGGCGGATGCCCGTTCCGCCGGTCACTTCCCGGGCAGCCATCGCGTCAACTCGGCGTGTTTGGATTCACCCTCCCGGGCGATGTTGGTGCGGGAGGTCAACGGCGGTCGGTGCGGGCCGTACCGGTGCTCGGCACCGGTACGGCCCCCTCGGCACGACTGCCGCGGCCGTGCTCCTCCCTGGCCTGTCCGGCGCCTGGATCCCGACGTCTTCGCCCTGTCCGATCCCAGGTCCGGGGCGTCGACGGCGGACAGTTGGCCCCGGCGCTTCCTCAGACCGCGTACCTCCGTCGCGAGTTCGGCCGTCGCACGAATCTCTTTCGGACTTCTGAGTTCCGGGTCGGCCGTGCGCAGACCTTGAGCACACCTTTATGTCCATCGAACAGAGGACCGGTGCCGTCGTGCGGCACAATGTCCGTGCCCAGCAGGCCACTCACTGATGGAACGGCGATATGACGACTGCAGCGGTTGACCAACCCTCCTCCGAACAGGACGAGGACGGCGGGAACAGGACCATCGGCGGCAGTCGGGCGCTGGCGCTGCTGCTGGTGATCACCGGCGCTGCCGGACTCTTCGCCGCCTGGATCATCACGATCGACAAGTTCAAGCTGCTGGAGGACCCCAACTTCACACCGGGGTGCAGCATCAACCCTGTTGTCGCGTGCGGCAACATCATGACGAGCGAGCAGGCGTCCGCCTTCGGCTTCCCGAACCCGATGCTCGGCATGGCCACCTACCCCGTGATCATCGGGATCGGACTGGCCCTGCTCGCGGGCGCCCGTTTCCGCAGCTGGTACTGGCTCGGGATGAACGCCGGCACTCTGTTCGGCGTCGGCTTCTGCACCTGGCTCCAGTACCAGTCGCTCTACGAAATCAACTCGCTCTGCCTCTGGTGCTGCCTGGCCTGGGTCGCCACGATCTTCATGTTCTGCTACGTCACCACGCACAACATCAAGCACCGGATCATTCCCGCGCCGAACTGGCTGCGCAACGGCCTGACGGAGTTCCACTGGGTTCCCCCGGTCCTGTGGACAGGCATCATCGGCATGCTGATCCTGACCCGCTGGTGGGACTTCTGGACCGGCTGACCGGATCGCCCGTCCTCCGGGGCGACCGGTCCCGGCAGGGATGTCAGCGCCGTGACATAGGCTTCAAAACGTGGAGCCCGACCTCTTTACCGCAGCCGCCGAAGACCGCCAGGAGAAGGACCCGTCCAGCAGCCCACTGGCTGTCCGGATGCGCCCGCGCACCCTCGACGAGGTCGTCGGCCAGCAGCATCTGCTCAAGCCGGGCTCGCCGCTGCGCCGCCTTGTCGGCGAGGGGAACGGCGGGCCGGCGGGCCCGTCGTCGGTGATCCTCTGGGGCCCGCCCGGCATCGGGAAGACCACCCTGGCGTACGTGGTCAGCAAGGCCACCAACAAGCGCTTCGTGGAGCTCTCCGCGATCACCGCGGGCGTCAAGGAGGTCCGCGCCGTCATCGACGGCGCCCGCCGCGCCACCGGTGGCTACGGCAAGGAGACCGTCCTCTTCCTCGACGAGATCCACCGCTTCTCCAAGGCACAGCAGGACTCCCTGCTCCCGGCCGTGGAGAACCGCTGGGTGACGCTGATCGCGGCGACCACCGAGAATCCGTATTTCTCGATCATCTCGCCCCTGCTCTCCCGCTCACTGCTGCTCACCCTGGAATCGCTGACCGACGACGATCTGCGCGGACTGCTCGGGCGCGCTCTGGCCGACGAGCGCGGGCTCGGCGGCGCGGTGACGCTGCCGGAGGAGGCCGAGGCGCATCTGCTGCGGATCGCGGGCGGCGACGCCCGCCGGGCGCTGACGGCACTGGAGGCCGCGGCCGGTGCCGCGCTGTCCAAACAGGAGAAGGAGATCAGTCTCCTGACCCTGGAGGAGACCGTCGACCGCGCGGCCGTCAAGTACGACCGGGACGGCGACCAGCACTACGACGTGGCGAGCGCGCTCATCAAGTCCATCCGCGGTTCCGACGTGGATGCCGCGCTGCACTATCTGGCCCGGATGATCGAGGCGGGGGAGGACCCCCGTTTCATCGGACGGCGGCTGATGATCTCGGCCAGCGAGGACATCGGCCTCGCCGACCCCACGGCGCTGCCCACCGCCGTGGCGGCCGCCCAGGCGGTTGCCATGATCGGTTTCCCGGAGGCGGCGCTCATCCTGAGCCATGCCACCATCGCCCTGGCCCTCGCCCCCAAGTCCAACGCGGCGACGCTTGCGATCTCCGCCGCCCAGGAGGACGTACGCAACGGGCTCGCGGGCCCCGTCCCGCCCCATCTGCGCGACGGCCACTACAAGGGCGCCGCCAAGCTGGGCCACGCCCAGGGCTATGTGTATCCGCACGACGTCCCCGGCGGGATCGCCGCCCAGCAGTACGCACCGGCCGCGGTCCGCGACAAGCACTATTACCGGCCCACGCGCTACGGCGCGGAGGCGCGCTACGCCGATGTGGTGGAGCGGGTCCGCGAGCGGCTCGGCCGCACGGCCGGCGACGGCGGCTCCGGGCCGTCCGAGAGCTGAGGGCGGGCGGCCGCCGCGTCCCCGTTCAGTGCTCCGCCGCCTCGAAGAGGGTGTACATGGCCTGGCGCAGTTCGCCGATGTCCCGCACCGGAGCGGGGAACTCGAAGCGCGCGTCGTAGCACCGCCCCCCGGCCTCGCGCAGCCGCAGCCGCAGCCCGTACCGGTCCAGCGCGAGCGGCACGACGGACGGCAGATGGGCCGGGCAGCGACCGGCCGCCCGTTCGCCCAGCAGCCCGCACAGCGAAGCCACCTGCTCGCCGTGGACCGCGTGCAGATGCTGCAGCAGCTCCGTCTCGTACCCGGCCAGTGGATCGGGCTCCGCGTCCCGGAATTCCTCCGGCCCGACCTCCTGCGCGCCCCAGAGGTCGTCGATGTACGCCTCGTTCGTCTCCAGCCGGAGCATCGTCCGGCCGGGCCCGGCCATGCCGGGTACCGTGGTGAGCCGGCCCGAGACCCACGCGCGGCCGCGGATCCGGTGCGGGACGGAGACCGGGGCGACGTCCGTGATCTCCAGCACAGCGGTCGGCCCGTCGTCCTCGGCGTGCGTCGCTGCCCGTGCGACCTGGGAATCTGCAGGGAGTTCCAGGAACAGATCCCCGTCCGGACCGACACTTCTGGTCACCGGCATCAGCCGGTCCGAGTCGGTCTCGTCCAGCCCGGGGACGAGCAGCACCGACGAGCAGGTATTCTGTACGAGAGTTCGTGTGCGCTCGGCTGCTGACGGCATCCGAGTGGTTTCAAGCCCGCTGGGACGCGGCTGACCACGATCTGATCGGTCCTCCGTCGTATCGGCACCCCGAGAGGTGTCGACGCTGTCAGTGCTGTCCGTGATGTGACTGGTGTTCCCCGGGCGAGACATGCGATCTCCTCAAGTAAGGTGAGCCTAACCTAACCTACATCGGAGGTCTGGAGAACGTGCCTAACCAGTCGCGTCCCAAGGTCAAGAAGAGCCGCGCGCTCGGCATCGCACTGACGCCGAAGGCCGTCAAGTACTTCGAGGCCCGCCCCTACCCGCCGGGCGAGCACGGCCGGGGTCGCAAGCAGAACTCGGACTACAAGGTCCGTCTGCTGGAGAAGCAGCGTCTGCGCGCCCAGTACGACATCAGCGAGCGCCAGATGGCGCGCGCGTACGACCGCGCCAAGAAGGCCGAGGGCAAGACGGGCGAGGCGCTGGTCGTCGAGCTCGAGCGCCGTCTCGACGCGCTGGTCCTGCGTTCGGGCATCGCCCGCACCATCTACCAGGCCCGTCAGATGGTCGTGCACGGTCACATCGAGGTCAACGGTGGCAAGGTCGACAAGCCGTCGTTCCGCGTCCGTCCCGACGACATCGTGATGGTCCGCGAGCGCAGCCGCGACAAGCACCCCTTCCAGGTGGCCCGCGAGGGTGGCTACGCCCCCGACGGCGAGACCCCGCGCTACCTGCAGGTGAACCTGAAGGCCCTGGCCTTCCGCCTTGACCGGGACCCGAACCGCAAGGAAATCCCCGTCATCTGCGACGAGCAGCTCGTCGTCGAGTACTACGCCCGCTGATCCGGGCGTAGCCGCTCTCACCAGCGCTCAGGCCCGCCCCTCCCGGACGTACGGGAGGCGGCGGGCCTCCGCGTTCTCCCAGCGGGCCGGTGGCGTTCCCGGCCGTCGCTCCGGAGTCTCCCGGCGGTTTGCCGGATCGCTCGCCAGAGCCCTGGCCACTGCCGCGTCCGTATCCAGTCGGCCGCCCGTGCACAGCCCCGACTCGTATCGGGCGTCGCCCAGCTCCCGCCGCGCCAGCTCCTCGCAGCGAGCCCGTGGCTGCCCGTAGTGCGTCGATCCGAACAGCGGCAGCCCCACCGACGGCCAGATCCGGTCGGCCGCCCCCTGGAGCACCGCCGCCTCCGCCGCATCGCCTTCGACGGCCGTGACCAGCGCCAGCAGCTCCAGGGCGAGCACCGTTCCGAGCAGATCGTGGAAGGTGTGGCTGATCGCCAGCGACTGCCCGAGAAGTTCCCGGGCCCGGTCCGGCCGGCCGCGCTGCAATGCCGCGAAGGCCAGCACGTACAGTGCGTACGACAGCGCCCACCGCTCCCCGTGGTCCTCGCAGATCTCCCTGACCTCTTCGCAGATGGCGGCCGCCCCGTCCAGGTCCCCGTGGAATCCGACCGCCATCGCCAGCTCGATCTGGGCCATGAGGACATTGCTGTTCAGCTCGCCGAGCTCCCGGTAGCGACGCAGCGCGTCGCCCAGCAGCTCCTGAGCCCGCGTCATGTCGTCGGTCACCAGCGCCAGACATCCCGTTCGGTGCACCGCGTACGCGAGCGCCGTGGAGTCGCCGGCCCGCTCCGCCTCGTCCCGGCACTCCTGCAGTGCGGAGACCGCACCGATCGGGTCGCCCTGGAGCACCGCCACGTACCCGAGCACCCACAGCGCCTTCAGCCGCGAGGAGTCGTACGGGGTCTCCTCCTCCAGCACGTGGTCCAGCCAGTGCCGGCCCTCCGAGAGCCGCCCGCAGCCCACCCAGAGGAACCACAGGGTGCCCGCCAGGTACTGCGCGAGATGGGCCTCGTCCGGGCTCTCCAGTGAGAACTCCATCGCCCGCCGCAGATTCGGCAGCGCGCTCTCGGCCCGGGCCGCCACATCGGCCTGCCGCGGGCTGAACCAGTCGAGCTCGCACCAGGTCGCGAGCCCCAGGTACCAGTCCCGGTGGCGGCGCCGCAGCCGGTCCGTGTCGTCGGTGGCCGCCAGCCACTCGGCGCCGTACTCCCGGACCGTGTCCAGCATCCGGTAACGGGCGCCGTGCGCCGAGTCCTCGCGCAGCACGACGGACTGCGCCAGCAGCCCCGAGAGCACATCGAGGACCGACTCGGCCGGCAGATCGGCGCCGCTGCAGATGTATTCGACGGCCTCCAGGTCGAACTGCCCGGCGAACACCGAGAGCCGCGCCCAGAGCAGTCGCTGCTCCGGGGCGCAGAGTTCGTGGCTCCAGCCGATGGCCGTGCGCAGGGTCTGGTGGCGCGCCGGCGCGCTGCGGCTCGAACCGGTCAGCAGCCGGAAGCGGTCGTCCAGGCGTTGTAGCACCTGGACGGCGGACAGGGCGCGCAGCCGCCCGGCGGCCAGTTCCAGGGCGAGCGGGATTCCGTCCAGGCGGCGGCACAGTTCGAGGGTGGTCGCGCGGTTGTCGTCGGTCAGCCGGAAGTCCGGCCGTACGGCGACGGCCCGCTCCGTGAAGAGCAGCATCGCGTCCTCGTCCGTCATCGGAGCGAGCGGGAACACGAGCTCCCCGTCCAGCTCCAGCGGCAGCCGCCCGACGGCCAGGACCCGCAGCCCCGGGGCCCGGCGCAGCAGTTCCCGTATCAGTTCGGCGCAGGCGTCCACGAGGTGTTCGAAGCCGTCGACCACCAGTAGGAGCCGGCGTCCGGCCAAGTGCTCGACGAGGGTCGTGCGGGGTGGCCTGGTGGTGTGATCGGTGAGCCCGAGGGCGTCGACCAGGGTGTGTTCCAGCAGTTCGGGGTCGTGGATGTCGGAGAGCTCGGCCATCCGGACACCGTCGCAGTACCGTTTCTCCAGAAGCGCGGCGATCCTGGAGGCGCAGCGGGTCTTGCCCACGCCGCCCACGCCGACCATGGTGACGAGCCTGGACTCGTCCAGTAGCTGAGCGAGACGGACGAGATCGTTCTCGCGTCCCACGAATCTGTTCAGTTCCGCCGGGAGGCTTCCGAAGGTGGTGGGGGCACTCGGACCGTGGGGGGACGGAATGGGGCGCTGGGGGCGTCGCATGAAACACGCAGAGTACTGGCAAGGCAGCTCTCCGTACAATCTCCTTATGGCAACGCCCGCCCCTCCCGCCGGTAATGCGGTACGGGGCGAGACCACCGGCGCGATAGGCTCAAGGAACGACGACCGGCCGTTGCGACGGCCGTCGGCGGACCGAGCAGAGACTGACAGAGACAGTACAGAGACAGCGACAAGCTAGAGAGCGGTGCACTGTGTCCGGTGGAGAGGTGGCCGGGATCCTGGTGGCCGTCTTCTGGGCGATCCTGGTTTCGTTCCTCGCCGTCGTGCTGGTGAGGCTGGCCCAGACGCTCAGGGCGACCACCAAGCTCGTGGCGGACGTGACCGAGCAGGCCGTCCCGCTGCTCGCCGACGCCTCCGCCACCGTGCGGTCCGCGCAGACCCAGCTCGACAAGGTCGATGCGATCGCGTCGGACGTCCAGGAAGTCACCTCGAACGCCTCCGCACTCTCCACCACCGTCGCCTCGACCTTCGGCGGCCCGCTCGTCAAGGTCGCCGCGTTCGGCTACGGGGTGCGGCGGGCCATCGGTCGCAAGGCCGCCCCCGAACCGGAACCCGCCCGCCGTTCGGTGATCGTCGGCCGCACCGTGCCGTCCGCGCGCGGCAGGAAGCGCAACGGCAGAAGCTCCCGCGGATCGAAGGACTGACGCAGCCATGTTCCGCCGTACGTTCTGGTTCACCGCCGGTGCCGCCGCCGGTGTCTGGGCCACCACGAAGGTCAACCGGAAGCTCAAGCAGCTGACCCCCGAGAGCCTCGCGGCGCAGGCCGCCGACAAGGCGATCGAGACGGGGCACAAGCTCAAGGACTTCGCCCTGGACGTCCGCGAGTCCATGGCCCGCCGCGAAGCCGAACTGGGCGAGGCGCTGGGTCTGGCGGCACCGGTCGACCAGGACCTCCCGGTCCGGCCGCACTTCGTCATCGAGGCGTCCGAGCCCGTCGGACCCGGCAGGTCTCCAGAGGCCACCCAATACCGCAAGCTCCCCTACACGTCGTACAACCGGAATGAGGACCACTGATGGAGTCGGCTGAAATTCGTCGCCGCTGGCTGAGCTTCTTCGAGGAGCGCGGTCACACCGTCGTCCCTTCGGCGTCGCTCATCGCGGACGACCCGACTCTGCTGCTCGTCAACGCGGGCATGGTTCCCTTCAAACCGTACTTCCTCGGTGAGACGAAGCCGCCCGCCCCGCGCGCCACCAGCGTGCAGAAGTGCGTGCGTACGCCGGACATCGAAGAGGTCGGCAAGACCACCCGACACGGCACGTTCTTCCAGATGTGCGGCAACTTCTCCTTCGGCGACTACTTCAAGGAAGGGGCCATCAGCTACGCCTGGGAGCTGCTCACCAACTCCGTGGCGGACGGCGGCTACGGCCTCGACCCCGAGCGGCTGTGGATCACGGTCTACCTCGACGACGACGAGGCCGAGCAGATCTGGCGCGAGAAGATCGGCGTTCCCGCCGAGCGCATCCAGCGCCTGGGCAAGAAGGACAACTTCTGGTCCATGGGTGTCCCCGGACCCTGCGGTCCCTGCTCCGAGATCAACTACGACCGCGGCCCCGAGTTCGGTGTCGAGGGCGGCCCCGCCGTCAACGACGAGCGGTACGTGGAGATCTGGAACCTGGTCTTCATGCAGTTCGAGCGTGGCGCCGGTGACGGCAAGGAAGACTTCCCGATCCTCGGCGACCTGCCGTCGAAGAACATCGACACGGGTCTGGGCCTGGAGCGCCTCGCCATGATCCTGCAGGGCGTACAGAACATGTACGAGACCGACACCCTGCGCGTCGTCATGGACAGGGCGACCGAGCTGACCGGTGTCCGCTACGGCGACAAGCACGACTCCGACGTCTCGATGCGTGTGGTCGCCGACCACATCCGTACCTCCGTGATGCTCATCGGTGACGGCGTGACGCCGGGCAACGAGGGCCGCGGCTACGTGTTGCGCCGCATCATGCGCCGCGCCGTCCGCAACATGCGCCTGATGGGTGCCGAAGGACCGGTCGTCAAGGACCTGGTCGACGTCGTGATCGAGACGATGGGGCAGCAGTACCCGGAGCTGATCACCGACCGCAAGCGCATCGAGACCGTCGCCCTCGCCGAGGAGGCCGCCTTCCTCAAGGCGCTCAAGGGCGGCACCAACATCCTCGACACCGCCGTCACCGAGACCAAGGCCGCCGGTGGCAGGGTCCTCGCCGGAGACAAGGCGTTCCTGCTCCACGACACCTGGGGCTTCCCGATCGACCTCACCCTGGAGATGGCCGCCGAACAGGGTCTCTCGGTGGACGAGGAGGGCTTCCGCCGCCTGATGAAGGAGCAGCGGGAGCGCGCCAAGGCGGACGCCCGCGCCAAGAAGACCGGTCATGCCGACCTGTCCGCCTACCGCGAGGTCGCCGACAACTCCGGCACCACCGACTTCACCGGCTACACCGCCACCGAGGGGGAGTCGACCATCGTCGGCCTCCTCGTCGACGGGGTGTCCTCCCCGGCCGCGTCCGAGGGCGACGAGGTCGAGGTCGTGCTCGACCGCACCCCGTTCTATGCCGAGGGCGGCGGCCAGATCGCCGACCAGGGCCGGATCAGGCTCGACACCGGCGCCGTCATC
This sequence comes from Streptomyces sp. NPDC001880, assembly GCF_053594575.1. Classification (NCBI taxonomy): domain Bacteria; kingdom Bacillati; phylum Actinomycetota; class Actinomycetes; order Kitasatosporales; family Streptomycetaceae; genus Streptomyces; species Streptomyces sp. NPDC001880. The sequence goes on along the minus strand of NZ_JBSFET010000011.1, from coordinate 44,930 downwards.
GAGGTCCGCGACGTCCAGAAGCCGGTCCCCGGCGTCCACGTCCACAAGGGTGTCGTCCAGGTCGGTGAGGTCACCGTCGGCGCTCCGGTCTTCGCCTCGATCGACGTCAAGCGCCGCCGCGCCATCGCCCGCGCCCACTCCGCCACGCACCTCACGCACCAGGCCCTGCGCGACGCGCTCGGCCCGACGGCCGCCCAGGCCGGTTCCGAGAACCAGCCCGGCCGCTTCCGCTTCGACTTCGGCTCGCCGAACGCCGTTCCCGGCTCGGTCATGACCGACGTCGAGCAGAAGATCAACGACGTGCTCTCGCGCGAACTCGACGTCCAGGCCGAGGTCATGTCGATCGACGAGGCCAAGAAGCAGGGTGCCATCGCCGAGTTCGGCGAGAAGTACGGGGAGCGGGTCCGGGTCGTCACCATCGGGGACTTCTCCAAGGAGCTCTGCGGCGGTACGCACGTCCACAACACCGCCCAGCTGGGTCTGGTGAAGCTGCTCGGCGAGTCGTCCATCGGTTCCGGTGTGCGGCGTATCGAGGCTCTCGTCGGCGTCGACGCGTACAACTTCCTCGCCAAGGAGCACACGGTCGTCGCCCAGCTCCAGGAGCTGGTCAAGGGGCGTCCCGAGGAGCTCCCGGAGAAGATCGCCGGAATGCTCGGCAAGCTGAAGGATGCCGAGAAGGAGATCGAGAAGTTCCGCGCGGAGAAGGTCCTCCAGGCCGCCGCCGGACTGGCAGAGTCCGCCAAGGACGTACGCGGCGTCGCCCTGGTCACCGGCCAGGTCCCCGACGGCACGTCCGCCGACGACCTGCGCAAGCTCGTTCTCGACGTCCGTGGCCGCATCCAGGGCGGCCGCCCGGCCGTCGTGGCCCTGTTCACCACGGCGAACGGCCGCCCGCTGACCGTCATCGCGACCAACGAGACCGCCCGCGAGCGCGGTCTCAAGGCCGGTGACCTGGTCCGCACCGCGGCCAAGACCCTCGGCGGCGGTGGCGGCGGCAAGCCCGACGTCGCCCAGGGCGGCGGCCAGGACCCGGAGGCCATCGGCGCCGCCGTGTCCGCCGTCGAACGCCTCGTCACCGAGACGGCGTGACGACGGGGATGACGCAGATGCGCCGCGGTCGCCGTCTCGCGATCGATGTCGGGGACGCCCGGATCGGGGTCGCCTCGTGCGACCCCGACGGGATCCTCGCCACGCCGGTGGAGACCGTTCCGGGACGTGATGTCCCGGCGGCCCACCGGCGGCTCGGGCAGATCGTCGAGGAGTACGAGCCGATCGAGATCATCATCGGCCTGCCGCGGTCCCTCGGCGGCGGTGAAGGACCCGCCGCGGCCAAGATCCGGCTCTTCGCGCAGGAGGTCGCACGCGCGGTCGCACCCATTCCGGTGCGGTTGGTGGACGAGAGGATGACCACAGTGACGGCCAGTCAAGGGCTGCGCGCTTCGGGCGTGAAGTCCAAGAAAGGCCGATCCGTCATCGACCAAGCTGCCGCTGTGGTGATCCTTCAGAACGCTCTGGAGTCCGAACGAGCGTCGGGCAGGGCCCCCGGCGAAGGCGTCGAAGTGGTGGCCTGATCGCGATACGGTAACGTTCCGCGCGATGCGGCGGTGCTTCGAACAAACACCGCACAGCAAGAGACGGAGTGTCGTCTCGCGGCTCTAGGGGATCGATGACTGAGTATGGCCGGGGCCCCGGCTCCGAACCGTGGCATCCCGAGGACCCCTTGTACGGGGACCAGGGATGGGGAGGGCAGCAGTCTTCCCACGGCCAGAGCCAGTACGGCGGCCGGCAGCAGCCCTACGATCCGTACGCTCAGCAGCAGGCGCACGACCCGTACGCCCAGCAGCAGTATCAGCAGCAGCCCGACTACGCGGCCCCGCAGGACCCGTACGCGCAGCAGCCCCAGCAATCCCAGCAGCCGCAGTACGACAACGGCGGCTGGGACACCGGGCAGCAGTCGACCGCGATGCCGTACGACCCCCAGTCGGCGGCCGACCCGTATGGCGGAGGGCAGGGCGCTTACGGCGAGACGCACGACTACTACGGCACGCCGGAGGCCTACCCGCCGCCGCAGCCCCCGGGTCGTCGTGAGGCCGCTCCCCAGCAGGCCCCGACCCAGAGCCCGGACTGGGACCCGGAGGTCCAGCCGGAGGAGACCCACCCCTTCTTCACGGGCGCCGACGACGACCGTGACGGCAGGGACAAGGACGCCGACGACGGGTACGACGACGACCCGCGTGAGTCACGCCGCGGCAGCCGGGGCGGCAACGAGCGCCGGGGCAAGGGCAAGAAGAAGAGCCGCAACGGCTTCGCCTGCCTGGTGGTCTCGCTGGTCCTGGTCGGTGGCCTCGGCGGAGTGGGCTACTTCGGTTACTCGTACTGGCAGGACAAGTTCGGTGCGGCGCCCGACTACGAAGGCAGCGGCTCGGGGTCGGTCGAGGTGGAGATCCCCAAGGGCGCGTTCGGGTACGACATCGGCAACATCCTGAAGAAGCAGGGTGTGGTCAAGAGCGTCGACGCGTTCGTCTCCGCGCAGAACGAGAACCCCAAGGGGAAGTCGATCCAGGCCGGGGTGTATCTCCTCCACGAGAAGATGTCGGCGGCCGAGGCCGTGAAGATGATGGTCGACCCGAAGAGCCAGAACCTTCTGGTGATTCCCGAGGGCACCCGCAATGTCGACATCTACGGGATGGTCGACGAGAAGCTGCGCCTCAAGAAGGGAACGACCAAGGGAATTGCCACGTCCAAGGCTTCCGACCTCGGTCTGCCCGACTGGGTGAGCAACGACAAGGACATAAAGGACCCGCTGGAGGGATTCCTGTACCCGGCCGCCTATCCGGTCACCAAGGAAACCAAGCCGGAGACGATCCTGAAGAAGATGGTCTCCCGAGCCAACGAGGAGTACGAAAAGGTCGACCTTGAGGGAACGGCCAAGAAGTACAACCTGGACGGCCCTTGGCAGGTCCTCACCGTCGCCAGCCTGGTCCAGGCTGAAGGCCTCACACACGACGACTTCCGTAAGATGGCTGAAGTCGCCTACAACCGCTTGGAGCCGGACAACACGGTCACGAACCGTAAGCTTCAATTTGACTCCTCGTTCAATTACCTCAAGAACCAGAGCAAGATCAAGATCGGGTCGAGTGAGATCCTGAGCAATCCGGACCCGTACAACACCTATTACCACGAGGGCCTTCCACCGGGCCCGATCAGCAATCCGGGCGACGAAGCCCTGCGGGCAACGCTCAATCCCACTCATGACGGGTGGATGTTCTTCATCTCGCTCGACGGCAAGAAGACCGATTTCACCAAGACGGCCGCCGAGCACGAGAGGCTCAACAAGAAGTTCAAGGAACAGCATGGCCTCGAATGACGGGCCCCGCCGGGCGGCCGTCCTCGGCTCGCCCATCGCGCACTCGCTCTCCCCGGCGCTGCACCGGGCCGCGTACGCCGAACTCGGCCTCACCCACTGGACGTACGACCGGTTCGAGGTCGACGAGGCCGCGCTCCCCGGCTTCGTCCAGGGGCTCGACTCCACCTGGGCCGGGCTCTCGCTGACCATGCCGCTCAAGCGGGCGATCATTCCGCTGCTGGACTCCGTCAGCGAGACCGCGGCGTCGGTGGAGGCCGTCAACACCGTCGTCCTCACCGAGGACGGCCGGCGCAGGGGCGACAACACCGACATTCCCGGGATGATCGCCGCGCTGCGCGAACGCGGGGTGGAGAAGGCCGAGTCCGCCGCCGTCCTGGGTGCCGGGGCGACCGCCTCGTCGGCGCTCGCCGCGCTGTCCGGGATCTGCACGGGACCGGTCACGGCCTACGTCCGCAGCCGGGAGCGGGGCCAGGAGATGCGCGGCTGGGGCGAACGCCTCGGCGTGGACGTCCGGATCGCCGACTGGGCGGAGGCCGAGCAGGCGCTGCACGCCCCGCTGGTCGTCGCCACCACCCCGGCCGGTGCCACGGACGCCCTGGCCACCGTCGTGCCGGAGCGGCCCGGCACGCTCTTCGATGTGCTGTACGAGCCCTGGCCCACCGGCCTCGCCGCCGCCTGGACGGCCCGAAGCGGCGCAGTGGTCGGAGGTCTCGATCTTCTGGTGCACCAGGCCGTCCTCCAGGTCGAGCAGATGACGGGCCGCACCCCCGCACCGCTCGCGGCCATGCGGCGGGCCGGGGAAGAGGCGCTCGCCGCCCGCTGAACCCTCGGGCCCGCCGCGTGATCCGTCCGTCTGCTGGACGGGCGACCGGTTCGGGCCTCCGGTCGTGGGAGGATCGAAGGCGGCGGGCCAGGGCCGCGCACCCGGTCGCGCCGTCGCAGTTCCAGGCGCGAGCATGAGGAGCACCGTTGAGCAGGTTGCGCTGGCTGACCGCGGGGGAGTCGCACGGCCCCGCACTCGTGGCGACGCTGGAGGGTCTTCCCGCCGGCGTCCCGATCACCACGGAGATGGTGGCGGACGCACTCGCCCGGCGGCGGCTCGGCTATGGCCGCGGTGCGCGGATGAAGTTCGAGAAGGACGAGGTCACCTTCCTCGGCGGGGTGCGCCACGGCCTCACCATGGGCTCCCCGGTCGCCGTGATGGTGGGCAACACCGAGTGGCCCAAGTGGGAGCAGGTCATGGCGGCCGACCCGGTCGACCCCGCCGAGCTGGCCGAACTGGCTCGCAACGCCCCGCTGACCCGCCCGAGGCCCGGCCACGCCGACCTCGCGGGCATGCAGAAGTACGGTTTCGACGAGGCCCGGCCGATCCTGGAGCGCGCCAGCGCCCGGGAGACGGCGGCCCGCGTCGCGCTCGGTGCCGTCGCGCGGTCCTACCTCAAGGAGACCGCGGGCATCGAGATCGTCAGCCATGTCGTCGAGCTGGCCGCGGCCAAGGCGCCCTACGGCGTCTACCCGACGCCCGCCGACGTCGAGCGGCTCGACGCCGACCCGGTGCGCTGCCTGGACGCCGGCGCGAGCAAGGAGATGGTCGCCGAGATCGACCAGGCCCACAAGGACGGCGACACCCTCGGCGGCGTCGTCGAGGTGCTGGCGTACGGGGTGCCCGTCGGCCTCGGCTCGCACGTCCACTGGGACCGCCGTCTCGACGCGCGCCTCGCCGCCGCCCTGATGGGCATCCAGGCCATCAAGGGGGTCGAGGTCGGCGACGGCTTCGACCTGGCCCGGGTCCCCGGCTCGAAGGCGCACGACGAGATCCTGGTCACCGAGGACGGCATCAAGCGGGCCTCCGGCCGTTCCGGCGGCACCGAGGGCGGCCTGACCACCGGCGAGCTGCTGCGGGTCCGTGCCGCGATGAAGCCCATCGCCACCGTGCCGCGCGCGCTCGCCACCGTCGACGTCGTTACCGGTGAACCCGCCAAGGCCCACCACCAGCGCTCCGATGTCTGTGCCGTTCCGGCCGCGGGGATCGTCGCCGAGGCGATGGTCGCGCTGGTCCTGGCCGACGCCGTCGCGGAGAAGTTCGGCGGCGACAGCGTCGCCGAGACCCGACGCAATGTGCAGTCGTACCTCGACCACCTCCAGATCCGATGAGCGGCCCGCTGATCGTCCTCGTCGGACCGATGGGCGTCGGCAAGTCCACGGTCGGTGAGCTGCTCGCCGGCCGGCTCGGCACCAGCTACCGGGACACCGACGCGGACGTCGTGGCCGCGGCCGGCAAGCCGATCCCGGAGATCTTCTACGACGAGGGCGAGGAACACTTCCGGGAGCTGGAGCGACAGGCGGTGCACACCGCCCTCGCCGAGCACACCGGTGTCCTCTCCCTCGGCGGCGGCGCCGTGCTCGACGACACGACCCGCGCCCTGCTCGCCGGCCGCCCCGTCGTCTACCTCTCGATGGACGTGGAGGAGGCGGTCAGGCGGGTCGGCCTGAACGTCGCCCGCCCGCTCCTCGCGGTCAACCCGCGCCGGCAGTGGCGCGAGCTGATGGACGCCCGCCGTCACCTGTACACCGAGGTGGCCCGGGTGACCGTCGCCACCGACGAGCGCACCCCCGAAGAGGTCGCCCAGGCGGTCCTCGACGCACTGGAACTGCCGGAGGACGGCCCCGTCGCCCCCGGCCGGGAGAACACACCATGACCGAGCAGGGCCCCATCCGCATCCAGATCGCAGGCAGCGCGGGCACCGACCCGTACGAGGTGCTGGTCGGCCGACAGCTGCTGGGCGAGCTGCCCGCGCTTGTCGGCGACCGTGCCAAGCGCGTCGCGGTGCTGCACCCCGAGGCGCTCGCCGAGACCGGTGAAGCGGTCCGCCAGGACCTCGCCGAGCAGGGCTACGAGGCCATCGCGATCCAGCTGCCGAACGCCGAGGAGGCCAAGACCGTCGAGGTCGCGGCGTACTGCTGGAAGGCGCTCGGCCAGACCGGCTTCACCCGCACCGACGTGATCGTCGGCGTCGGCGGCGGAGCCACCACCGACGTGGCCGGATTCGTCGCGGCGAGTTGGCTGCGCGGGGTGCGCTGGATCGCCGTGCCGACGACGGTGCTCGGCATGGTCGACGCGGCCGTCGGCGGCAAGACCGGCATCAACACCGCCGAGGGCAAGAACCTCGTCGGCGCCTTCCACCCGCCGGCCGGGGTCCTCTGCGACCTCGCGGCGCTGGACTCGCTGCCCGTCCACGACTACGTCAGCGGCATGGCCGAGGTCATCAAGGCCGGCTTCATCGCGGACCCGGCCATCCTCGACCTCGTCGAGGCGGACCCGGAGGGCGCCCGTACGCCGGCCGGACCGCACACCGCCGAGCTGATCGAACGCGCCATCAGGGTCAAGGCCGAGGTCGTCTCCAGCGACCTCAAGGAGTCCGGACAGCGCGAGATCCTCAACTACGGCCACACCCTGGCCCACGCCATCGAGAAGAACGAGCGCTACAAGTGGCGGCACGGCGCGGCCGTCTCGGTCGGCATGGTCTTCGCCGCCGAGCTGGGCCGCCTGGCCGGACGCCTGGACGACGCCACCGCCGACCGGCACCGCACCGTCCTGGAGTCCGTCGGACTGCCGCTCACCTACCGCGGCGACCAGTGGCCCAGGCTGCTGGAGAACATGAAGATCGACAAGAAGTCCCGCGGCGATCTGCTGCGCTTCATCGTTCTCGACGGCCTCGGCAAGCCCACCGTCCTGGAGGGGCCCGACCCGGCCGTGCTGCTCGCCGCCTACGGGGAGGTGTCGGCGTGACCCGCCGGGTGCTCGTCCTCAACGGGCCGAACCTCGGCCGGCTCGGCTCCCGCGAGCCGGATGTGTACGGCGCCACGTCCTACGCCGGACTCGTCGAGACCTGTCAGGCGCTCGGCAAGGAGCTCGGCTTCGACGTCGACGTGCGCGAGACCAACGACGAGGGCGAACTGATCCGCTGGCTCCACGAGGCCGCGGACGGTTCAATTCCGGTCGTTCTCAACCCGGGTGCCTTCACCCACTACTCGTACGGGATGCGGGACGCGGCGGCCCAGCGCACCGCCCCGCTGATCGAGGTGCACATCTCGAACCCGTACGCACGGGAGGAATTCCGCCACAACTCCGTGGTCGCGCCGGTCGCCACGGGGACCGTGGCCGGATTCGGCATCGGCTCCTACCGCCTCGCGCTGCGCGCCCTGGCGGACGAGCTGACCGACTGACGGACCGGATTTCCCCGGCCGACCGGGCACCGTGGCGCGTCCCCGACCGTTGTCCCAGCGGCGGCCGGGGACGGTACGGTTGCCGTTCCACCAGCGCCAGTTGCCTGTACGAGACGGAGTGGCACCGGATGCAGCACGCAGTGGGGGCCCCGCTGCCGCCGCCCCAAGGCCCCGGAAACGGACCTGTCGGCTGGTCGCACCAGGCCCAGCACCCCGGCCACCCCGGTCCGCCGGGGCCGCCGCCCACCATCCCTCCCACGCCCGGTGGGTGGAGCGGGCCGGCCCCGCAGCATGCCCCGGGGCCTCCCGCCAGGGAGACCACGGGACACGTCCAGCTGCCGCCCGGCGGCCCCGTCCCCCTGCCCGCACCACCCGCCGAGCCCGGCACCGGCAGCGCGACCCTCGCCGTCCTCCTGATCGGTCCCGCGGGCGCCGGCAAGACCACCGTGGCCAGGCTCTGGGCCAGCCGCCGCCGGGTGCCCACCGCCCATGTCAGCCTCGACGACGTCCGTGAATGGGTCTGCTCAGGTTTCGCCGACCCGCAGTCCGGGTGGAACGACCACTCCGAGGCCCAGTACCGCCTGGCCCGCCGCACCTGCGGCTTCGCCGCCCGCAACTTCCTCGCCAACGGCATCTCCTGCATCCTCGACGACGCCGTCTTCCCCGACCGGCCGGTCGTCGGCCTCGGCGGCTGGAAGCGCCATGTCGGCCCCGGCCTCCTGCCCGTCGTCCTGCTGCCCGGTCTGGAGATCGTGCTGGAGCGCAACGCGGCCCGCAGCGGCAACCGCCGCCTCTCGGACGAGGAGGTCGCCAGGATCCACGGCAGGATGGCCGGCTGGTACGGCTCCGGCCTGCCGATCATCGACAACTCGACGTACGACGTGGAGACCACCGCCCGCGTCCTGGACGACATACTCGCCCGCTCCATAACCAGCCCCCCGGCCTGGTGAACCACGGCCGGACGGGTGTTCCGGGCCGGTGACGGGACCGGCGGCCGCCCCCCGGTCGGATGCGCTGACCGAGCAGGCCCGCGCCACCGCTCGTAGGCTCGTGACATGTCAGAGGTGTACGCCGTCCGCCGCGGGCTGCTCCGCGACCGGTGCGCCGCCGTCGGATCCGCGGCCGCTCTGGTCTCCCGCCCCGCCAACGTCCGCTATCTCGCGGGCGGGGCGCCCCCGGGTGCCGTGCTGCTGCTCGGACCCGGCGGGGATGTCCTGCTCTCCCCCCGGGCCCCGAGCGGCGATCCCGCCGACGGCCGCACGGACGAACAGCTGCGGCTGTCCCTGCTGCCGGGCTCCGACGGCGATCCGGTGGTCGCGGCCGCCGATCTGGCCGCCTCCTCGGGCGCGGAGTCCCTCGCTGTCGAGGAGCACCATCTGACGGTCTCCCGCCACCGGGCCATGGGCTCGGTCGCCCCGCGCCTGAGACTGGCCGATCTCGGTGCCACCGTCGAGCAGCTGCGGGTGGTCAAGGACGAGGAGGAGATCGCCTGTCTGCGGATCGCCGCCGAGATCACCGACCAGGCCCTGGGCGAACTCCTGGAATCCATCCTGGTGGGCCGCACCGAACGGCATCTCGCCCTGGAGTTGGAGCGCCGCCTGGTGGATCACGGCGCGGACGGCCCCGCCTTCCCCACCTCGGTCGCCACCGGCCCCAACTCCGGCCAGGGACGCCACCGCCCCTCGGACCGCCGGGTCGAGGAGGGAGATTTCCTCTCCGTCTGCCTGGGTGCGAACTATCGCGGATACCGCTGCGAGATCGGCCGCACATTCGTCATCGGTACGACACCCGCCGACTGGCAGATCGAGCTCTACGACCTGGTTTTCGCCGCTCAGCGGGCCGGGCGCGAGGCCCTGGTGCCGGGCGCCGCCTACCGCGACGTGGACCGCGCGGCCCGGTATCTCCTGGACTCCGCGGGGCACGGCGGGGGCCTGGCACCCTGGACCGGGCACGGGGTGGGACTCGAAATCGACGAGGATCCGCAGTTGGCACCTGCGGCCATGGGTAAACTGGACGCTTGTGTGCCGGTCACCGTCGAACCGGGGGTCCACCTCCCGGGCCGGGGCGGGGTCCGGATCGATGACACGCTCGTCGTGCGCCCCGAGGCGGACGGCGGACCCGAGCTACTCACCATTACGACCAAGGAGCTGCTCGCGCTCTAGCGCGCATCCTCGGTCGTTCCACCAGCTTCAGTCCAGGAGATTCCGCAACCGTGGCTTCCACGAACGACCTCAAGAACGGCATGGTGCTCAAGCTCGACGGGGGCCAGCTCTGGTCCGTCGTCGAGTTCCAGCACGTCAAGCCCGGCAAGGGCCCGGCTTTCGTGCGCACCAAGCTCAAGAACGTGCTCTCCGGCAAGGTCGTCGACAAGACGTTCAACGCCGGTGTGAAGGTCGAAACGGCCACCATCGACCGTAGCGACATGCAGTTCTCGTACATGGACGGCGAGTACTTCGTCTTCATGGACATGGACACCTACGACCAGCTCATGGTCGACCGCAAGTCCGTCGGCGACGCCGCCAACTTCCTGATCGAGGGCTTCACCGCCTCCGTGGCGCAGTACGAGGGCGAGGTGCTCTACGTCGAGCTCCCGGCCGCCGTCGAGCTCGTCATCAAGGAGACCGAGCCGGGCGTCCAGGGCGACCGCTCCACCGGTGGCACCAAGCCCGCCATCCTGGAGACCGGCTACCAGATCCAGGTCCCGCTCTTCATCACCACCGGTGAGAAGGTCAAGGTCGACACCCGCACCAGCGACTACCTCGGCCGGGTGAACAGCTAACCGTGGCTGCCCGGAACAAGGCCCGCAAGCGAGCCTTCCAGATCCTCTTCGAGGCCGACCAGCGCGGCGAATCCGTGCAGACGGTGCTCGCGGACTGGGTGCGGCACTCGCGGGCCGACACTCGTCAGCCGCCGGTCACCGAGTACACGATGGAGCTCGTCGAGGGGTACGCGCAGTACGCGGACCGGATCGACGACCTCATCGTGACCTACGCGGTGGACTGGGAGATCGACCGCATGCCGGTCGCCGACCGGAACATCCTGCGGCTCGGTGCGTACGAGCTGATCTGGGTGGACGGCACCCCGGACGCAGTGGTGATCGACGAGGCGGTCCAGCTCGCCAAGGAGTTCTCCACCGACGACTCCCCGTCCTTCGTGAACGGGCTGCTGGCCCGCTTCAAGGACCTCAAGCCGAACCTGCGCCGCGAGCAGTAGCCGACGGCGGCGTTCAGCCGACGAAGGGCCCATGGTCACCGGACCGTGGGCCCTTCGGCATGCGGCGGACCGGCACGCACGGCCCGTCGCGCACCAATCGCCACACACGAAAAAGCCGTGCCGACGCGGGCACCCGGAGGAGTGAACCCGCGCCGAACACGGCGGCACGTTTCTTCAGTGGGGCCTCAGCCCTCTTCGTGGGCCACGGCGCGACGCGCGTCGGCGTCCAGCACGCCCCAGCTGATCAGCTGCTCCGTGAGCACCGACGGCGACTGGTCGTAGATCACGGCCAGTGTGCGCAGGTCGTCCTGGCGGATCGAGAGCACCTTGCCGTTGTAGTCACCGCGCTGGCTCTGGATCGTCGCCGCGTAGCGCTGCAGCGGACCGGCCTTCTCCGGCGGGACGTGGGCGAGACGCTCCAGGTCCAGGACCAGCTTCGGCGGCGGCTCGGCGGCCCCTCCGGGCGTCGTGCCGGGCAGGAGCTCCTGCACCGGGACCCCGTAGAAGTCCGCGAGCTCGGCCAGGCGCTGCACGGTCACGGCACGGTCGCCGCGCTCGTACGAACCGACGACGACGGCCTTCCAGCGACCCTGGGACTTCTCCTCCACGCCATGGAGGGAGAGGCCCTGCTGGGTGCGGATGGCACGGAGTTTGGCCCCGAGCTGTTTTGCGTATTCGCTGGACATAAGGCTCCCCGGACGCTGGGACATTTCGCGGCTCCGCCGCGTTGCTGGTAACTCACTGTGAGGTTACGCAGCGTTACTTGGATGCGTCAAGCCGAATGGTCCGGACCCACACCTCCCGGGGGTGGGATCAGAGGCCGGCGCAAGCCCTGGTAACGTGGTTGACGCAATTTCGACGTCCTTTAAGGTCCGTCCCGTGAGGCGGAGAAGGAGGTCCGTTTCTTATGGACGCACAGCACGAAGCCACCGGCAATGCGGCACGCCCCGTTCTGGAGGCTCCCGACATCGCCCGGGTGCTGACCCGGATCGCCCACGAGATCGTCGAACGCGCCAAGGGTGCCGACGACGTGGTGCTCCTCGGCATTCCGACGCGGGGCGTCTTCCTCGCCCGCCGGCTCGCCGAGAAACTGGAAGAGATCACCGGCGGGAAGATGCCGGTCGGCTCCCTCGACATCACCATGTACCGCGACGACCTGAGGCTGCGCCCGGCGCGCGCCCTGGCCCGCACCGACATCCCCGGCGAGGGCATCGAGGGCCGCCTGGTCGTCCTCGTCGACGATGTCCTCTTCTCGGGGCGCACGATCCGCGCCGCCCTCGACGCCCTGGGCGACATCGGCCGCCCCCGTGCGGTGCAGCTCGCGGTCCTCGTCGACCGCGGTCACCGCGAACTCCCGATCCGTGCCGACTACGTCGGCAAGAACCTCCCCACGTCGCTGCGGGAGACGGTCAAGGTCCAGCTCGCCGAGGAGGACGGCCGGGACGCCGTGCTGCTCGGTGTCCAGCGGACCGCCGCGACGGGCGAGCAGTAGCCGCGCCACACCCGTACGGCCCGGCCCCCAGCCCGTGCGGCCGCTTCCGCGCGCCCGCATGCCTGAACCCCTCCAGCCTCCGGAGAACACCCAGATGAAGCGCCACCTCATCTCGGCCGCCGATCTCACCCGCGACGACGCCGTCCTGATCCTCGACACCGCCGAGGAGATGGCCAGGGTCGCGGACCGGCCGATCAAGAAGCTCCCGACCCTGCGCGGCCGTACCGTCGTCAACCTCTTCTTCGAGGACTCGACCCGTACCCGCATCTCCTTCGAGGCGGCCGCCAAGCGCCTGTCCGCCGACGTCATCAACTTCTCCGCGAAGGGCTCGTCCGTCTCCAAGGGCGAGTCGCTCAAGGACACCGCGCTGACCCTGGAGGCGATGGGCGCCGACGCCGTCGTCATCCGGCACGGCGCCTCCGGAGCCCCGTACCGCCTCGCCACCTCCGGCTGGATCGACGGCGCCGTCGTCAACGCCGGTGACGGCACCCACGAGCACCCCACCCAGGCTCTCCTGGACGCCTTCACGATGCGCCGCCGGCTGGTCGGCGCCGACAGCGGACTCGGCCGGGACCTCGAAGGCCGCCGGATCACCGTTGTCGGCGACATCCTGCACAGCCGGGTGGCCCGCTCCAACGTCCACCTGCTCAACACCCTCGGCGCCCACGTCACCCTGGTGGCCCCGCCGACCCTCGTCCCGGTCGGTGTCGAGCAGTGGCCTTGCGAGGTCAGCTACGGCCTCGACGAGGTGCTGCCGAAGTCCGACGCGGTGATGATGCTGCGTGTGCAGCGTGAACGGATGAACGCCGCGTACTTCCCGACCGAGCGCGAGTACTCCCGCCGCTACGGCCTGGACGGCGACCGGATGGCGAAGATGCCCGGGCACGCCGTCGTCATGCACCCCGGCCCGATGGTGCGCGGCATGGAAATCACCGCCGAGGTCGCCGACTCCGACCGGTGCACGGCCGTCGAGCAGGTCGCCAACGGCGTCTCGATCCGTATGGCCGTCCTGTACCTGCTGCTGGGCGGGTACGAATCCGCCGCCCCGTCCCGTACCGAGGAGAACAAGTAACCATGAGCAAGATCCTTATCCGCGGCGCGAAGATCCTCGGCGGCGAACCCCAGGACGTCCTCATCGACGGCGAGACCATCGCAGAGGTCGGTACGGGCATCGAGGCCGGTGACGCACGCGTCGTCGAGGCCGAGGGCCAGATCCTGCTGCCCGGCCTGGTCGACCTCCACACCCACCTGCGCGAGCCCGGCCGGGAGGACTCCGAGACCGTCCTCACCGGCACCAAGGCGGCGGCCGTCGGCGGCTTCACCGCCGTGCACGCCATGGCCAACACCTTCCCGGTCGCCGACACCGCCGGTGTCGTGGAGCAGGTCTGGCGGCTCGGCAAGGAGTCCGGCTACTGCGACGTGCAGCCGATCGGCGCCGTCACGGTCGGCCTGGAGGGCAAGAAGCTCGCCGAGCTCGGTGCCATGCACGACTCGGCCGCCGGGGTGAAGGTCTTCTCCGACGACGGCAAGTGCGTCGACGACGCGGTGATCATGCGCCGCGCGCTGGAGTACGTGAAGGCCTTCGACGGCGTCGTCGCCCAGCACGCCCAGGAACCCCGCCTCACCGAGGGCGCCCAGATGAACGAGGGCGTCGTCTCCGCCGAACTCGGCCTCGGCGGCTGGCCCGCCGTCGCCGAGGAGTCGATCATCGCCCGCGACGTCCTGCTCGCCGCCCACGTCGGCTCCCGGGTGCACATCTGCCACCTGTCGACCGCCGGTTCCGTCGAGATCGTCCGCTGGGCCAAGTCCAAGGGCTGGAGCGTCACCGCCGAGGTCACCCCGCACCACCTGCTCCTCACCGACGAGCTCGTACGCTCCTACAACCCGGTCTACAAGGTGAACCCGCCACTGCGCACCGAGGCCGACGTCATGGCCCTGCGCGAGGCGCTCGCCGACGGCACCATCGACTGCGTCGCCACCGACCACGCCCCGCACCCGCACGAGGACAAGGACTGCGAGTGGGCCGCCGCCGCCATGGGCATGGTGGGCCTGGAGACCGCACTGTCCGTGGTCCAGCAGACGATGGTCGACACCGGACTGATCGACTGGGCGGGTGTCGCCGACCGGATGTCCTTCCGTCCGGCCGCCATCGGCCGGCTCGACGGACACGGCCGGCCCGTCTCGGCGGGCGAACCTGCCAACCTCACCCTGGTCGATCCGGCTTACCGTGGTGTCGTGGACCCCGCGGGCTTCGCTTCCCGCAGCCGCAACACTCCGTACGAGGGGCGCGAGCTGCCGGGCCGAGTCACCCACACCTTCCTGCGGGGCCGCGCCACGGTCGTCGACGGGAAGCTCGCGTGACATCACTCACCCCCCTGCACCTCCAGCTCGCCGCCGAGCAGAAGTCGGCCGAAGTGACCGACTGGGCCGAGCGCATCAGCTGGGTCATCGGACTGCTCGTCCTCATCGCCTTCCTCTACTGGCTGATGCGCCAGGGATGGAAGTGGCGGGGGAGCCTCCAGTCCGGCCTGCTGGAACTCCACACCACCCCGGAGGGGTTCGCGGACGGCGAGAAGCTGCTCGCGCTGACCGGCCGGTACCACGCCTCGACCACCGCCGGGCAGTGGCTCGACCGGATCGTGGCCCACGGCCTCGGCACCCGCAGCCGCGTCGAGCTGACCCTGACCGAACAGGGCCTCGACGTCGTGCGCCCCGGCGCGGCCGACTTCTTCGTGCCGGCCGCCGCACTGCGCGAGGCCCGGCTCGACAAGGGCATCGCGGGCAAGGTCCTCCCCGAGGGCGGCCTGCTGATCATCACCTGGGCCCACGGCGACAAGCTGATCGACTCCGGCTTCCGCTCCGACCGCTCGGCCGAGCACCCCGCCTGGGTCGAGGCCATCAACCAACTCACCAGAACTACGGAAGGCACCGCACGATGACGATCTCCACCCGGGGAGCCGCCAAAGCTCCCGCCGTACTCGTCCTGGAGGACGGCCGCGCCTTCCGCGGCCGCGCCTACGGGGCCGTGGGGGAGACCTTCGGCGAGGCGGTTTTCTCCACCGGCATGACCGGATACCAGGAGACGCTGACCGACCCCTCGTACCACCGCCAGGTCGTCGTGATGACCGCCCCGCACGTCGGGAACACCGGGGTGAACGACGAGGACCCCGAGTCCGGACGGATCTGGGTCTCCGGTTACGTCGTCCGCGACCCCGCCCGGGTGCCCTCCAACTGGCGCTCGCAGCGCTCGCTGGACGAGGAGCTGGAACGCCAGGGCGTCGTCGGCATCAGCGGCATCGACACCCGCGCCCTCACCCGCCACCTGCGCGAGCGCGGCGCCATGCGCGTCGGCATCTTCTCCGGTGACGCCGTCGCCGACGAGGCCGCGCTGCTGGCCCGGGTCAGGCAGGCACCCGAGATGGTGGGCGCCGACCTCTCCGCCGAGGTCGCCACCAAGGAGACGTACGTCGTCCCCGCGATCGGCACCAAGAAGTTCACCGTCGCCGCCATCGACCTCGGCATCAAGGGCATGACCCCGCACCGGATGGCCGAGCGCGGCATAGAGGTGCACGTGCTGCCCGCCACCGCCACTCTGGAGGAGGTGTACGCGGTCGAGCCCGACGGCGTGTTCTTCTCCAACGGCCCCGGCGACCCGGCCACCGCAGACCACCCGGTCTCCGTCATGCAGGGCGTCCTGGAGCGGAAGACCCCGCTCTTCGGCATCTGCTTCGGCAACCAGATCCTGGGCCGCGCCCTCGGCTTCGGCACCTACAAGCTGAAGTACGGCCACCGCGGCATCAACCAGCCCGTGCAGGACCGCACGACCGGCAAGGTCGAGGTCACCGCGCACAACCACGGCTTCGCCGTCGACGCACCGCTCGACAAGGTGTCCGAGACGAAGTTCGGCCGTGCCGAGGTCTCCCACGTCTGCCTGAACGACCAGGTCGTCGAAGGGCTCCAGCTCCTCGACCAGCCGGCCTTCAGCGTCCAGTACCACCCCGAAGCAGCCGCGGGTCCGCACGACGCCGCGTACCTCTTCGACCGTTTCGTATCCCTGATGGAGGGCCAGCGTGCCTAAGCGCTCCGATATCCAGTCCGTCCTGGTCATCGGCTCCGGCCCGATCGTCATCGGCCAGGCCGCCGAGTTCGACTACTCCGGAACCCAGGCATGCCGCGTCCTCAAGGCCGAGGGCCTGCGCGTCATCCTGGTGAACTCCAACCCGGCGACGATCATGACCGACCCGGAGATCGCCGACGCCACGTACGTCGAGCCGATCACCCCCGAGTTCGTCGAGAAGATCATCGCCAAGGAGCGCCCCGACGCGCTGCTCCCGACCCTGGGCGGCCAGACCGCGCTCAACACCGCGATCTCCATGCACGAGAACGGTGTCCTGGAGAAGTACGGCGTCGAGCTCATCGGCGCCAACGTCGAGGCCATCAACAAGGGCGAGGACCGCGACCTCTTCAAGGGCGTCGTCGAGGCCGTCAACGCCAAGATCGGCCACGGCGAGTCCGCCCGCTCGGTCATCTGTCACTCCATGGACGACGTCCTCGCGGGCGTCGAGACGCTCGGCGGCTATCCCGTCGTCGTCCGCCCGTCCTTCACCATGGGCGGTGCCGGCTCCGGCTTCGCCCACGACGAGGACGAGCTGCGCCGCATCGCCGGACAGGGCCTCACGCTCTCGCCGACCACCGAGGTGCTCCTGGAGGAGTCCATCCTCGGCTGGAAGGAGTACGAGCTGGAGCTGATGCGCGACAAGAACGACAACGTCGTGGTCGTCTGCTCCATCGAGAACTTCGACCCGATGGGCGTCCACACCGGCGACTCGATCACCGTCGCCCCGGCGATGACGCTCACCGACCGCGAGTACCAGCGGCTGCGCGACATCGGCATCGCGATCATCCGCGAGGTCGGCGTCGACACCGGCGGCTGCAACATCCAGTTCGCCGTCGACCCGGCCGACGGCCGGATCATCGTGATCGAGATGAACCCGCGCGTCTCCCGCTCCTCCGCGCTCGCCTCGAAGGCCACCGGCTTCCCGATCGCCAAGATCGCCGCCAAGCTGGCCGTCGGCTACACGCTCGACGAGATCCCCAACGACATCACCGAGAAGACCCCGGCCTCCTTCGAGCCGACCCTCGACTACGTCGTCGTCAAGGCCCCCCGGTTCGCCTTCGAGAAGTTCCCCTCCGCCGACTCCACCCTCACCACCACCATGAAGTCGGTGGGCGAGGCCATGGCGATCGGCCGGAACTTCACCGAGGCGCTCCAGAAGGCGCTGCGCTCGCTGGAGAAGAAGGGCTCGCAGTTCTCCTTCACCGGTGAGCCCGGCGACAAGGCCGAGCTGCTGGCCGATGCGGTCCGCCCGACCGACGGCCGGATCAACACCGTCATGCAGGCGATCCGGGCCGGTGCCACCCAGGAAGAGGTCTTCGACGCCACGAAGATCGACCCCTGGTTCGTCGACCAGCTCTTCCTGATCAAGGAGATCGCCGACGAGCTCGCCGCCGCCGACGAGCTCGGCCCCGAGCTGCTCGCCGAGGCCAAGCGGCACGGCTTCTCCGACGCGCAGATCGCCGACATCCGCAGCCTGCGCGAGGACGTCGTGCGCGAGGTGCGGCACGCGCTGGGCATCCGCCCGGTCTACAAGACGGTCGACACCTGCGCCGCCGAGTTCGCCGCGAAGACGCCGTACTTCTACTCCAGCTACGACGAGGAGAGCGAGGTCGCATCCCGCACCAAGCCCGCGGTGATCATCCTTGGCTCCGGCCCCAACCGCATCGGCCAGGGCATCGAGTTCGACTACTCCTGCGTCCACGCCTCCTTCGCGCTGAGCGACGCGGGCTACGAGACCGTGATGGTCAACTGCAACCCGGAGACCGTCTCCACCGACTACGACACCTCCGACCGCCTGTACTTCGAGCCGCTGACGCTTGAGGACGTGCTGGAGATCGTGCACGCGGAGACGCTCGCCGGCCCGGTCGCCGGTGTCGTCGTCCAGCTCGGCGGCCAGACCCCGCTGGGCCTGTCGCAGGCGCTCAAGGACAACGGCGTGCCGGTCGTCGGCACCTCGCCCGAGGCCATCCACGCCGCCGAGGACCGCGGCGCCTTCGGCCGAGTCCTGGCCGAGGCCGGGCTCCCGGCCCCGAAGCACGGCACGGCCACCACCTTCGACGAGGCCAAGGCCATCGCCGACGAGATCGGTTACCCCGTCCTCGTACGCCCCAGCTACGTGCTCGGCGGCCGCGGCATGGAGATCGTGTACGACGAGGCGCGGCTCTCCTCGTACATCGCCGAGTCCACCGAGATCAGCCCCACCCGGCCGGTCCTGGTCGACCGCTTCCTCGACGACGCGATCGAGATCGACGTAGACGCGCTCTACGACGGCACCGAGCTCTACCTCGGCGGCGTCATGGAGCACATCGAGGAAGCCGGCATCCACTCCGGCGACTCCGCCTGCGCGCTGCCCCCGATCACGCTCGGCGGCCACGACATCAAGCGGCTGCGGGCCTCCACCGAGGGCATCGCCAAGGGCGTCGGCGTACGCGGGCTGATCAACATCCAGTTCGCCCTCTCCGGCGACATCCTCTACGTCCTGGAGGCCAACCCGCGCGCCTCGCGCACCGTCCCCTTCACCTCGAAGGCGACCGCGGTCCCGCTCGCCAAGGCCGCCGCCCGCATCTCGCTGGGCGCGACCATCGCCGAGCTGCGCGCGGAGGGCCTGCTCCCGGCGAACGGCGACGGCGGCACCCTCCCGATGGACGCGCCGATCTCCGTCAAGGAGGCCGTCATGCCGTGGTCGCGCTTCCGCGACATCCACGGCCGCGGCGTCGACACCGTCCTCGGCCCGGAGATGCGCTCCACCGGCGAGGTCATGGGCATCGACTCGGTCTTCGGCACGGCGTACGCCAAGTCGCAGGCCGGCGCCTACGGCCCGCTGCCCACCAAGGGCCGCGCCTTCATGTCGGTCGCCAACCGCGACAAGCGCTCGATGATCTTCCCGGCGCGTGAACTCGTCGCCCACGGCTTCGAACTGCTCGCCACCTCCGGCACCGCCGAGGTCCTCAAGCGCAACGGCATCAACGCCACGATCGTGCGCAAGCAGAGCGAGGGCGTGGGACCGCAGGGTGAGAGGACCATCGTCCAGCTGATCCACGACGGCGAGGTCGACCTCATCGTCAACACGCCGTACGGGACGGGCGGCCGCCTCGACGGCTACGAGATCCGTACCGCGGCCGTGGCCCGGTCCGTGCCGTGCCTGACGACGGTCCAGGCGCTCGCAGCCGCCGTCCAGGGCATCGACGCGCTCACCCACGGAGGCGTCGGCGTCAGTTCCCTCCAGGAACACGCGCAACACCTGATCGCGGCCCGCGACTAGGGCGTGTGTCGAAAGTCCCGCCTGGTCGGGGGTGTCCGGCACCTCCCCCAAGCTCTCGGCTTCGCTCGAGCAGGGGAGACCCCATCGCTCCGGACACCCCCGGCCCCGCCCTCCGGGCGGACGACGCCACTTTCGAAACGCGCCCCAGCAGACCGGCAGGGGGACACCGGAAACGGTGTCCCCCTCTGTGTGAGGACACTCCCGATGTACAAGTTCTTCTTCCGGCTGGCCTTCAAGCGGATGGACCCGGAGCAGGCCCACTACCTGGCCTTCCGGTGGATCCGCCTCGCCGTCCGTATCCCCGTGCTGCGCACCTTCGTCGCCGCCGTGCTCGCGCCCCGGTACAAGGAACTGCGCACCGAGGCCCTCGGCCTGCGGATGCACGGCCCCTTCGGCCTCGCCGCCGGTTTCGACAAGAACGCCGTCGCGATCGACGGCATGTCGATGCTCGGCTTCGACCACATCGAGATCGGCACGGTCACGGGCGAGCCACAGCCCGGCAACCCCAAGAAGCGCCTCTTCCGCCTCGTCGCGGACCGCGCGCTGATCAACCGCATGGGCTTCAACAACGAGGGCTCGGCCGCCGTCGCCGCCCGGCTGGCCGCCCGTAGGCCGGTCTTCCGGACCACGGTCGGCGTCAACATCGGCAAGACGAAGGTGGTGCCGGAGGCCGAGGCGGCCGCCGACTACGTGAAGTCCACCGAGCGCCTCGCCGCCCACGCCGACTACCTGGTCGTGAACGTCTCCTCGCCCAACACCCCGGGGCTGCGCAACCTCCAGGCCACCGAGGCACTGCGGCCCCTGCTCGGCGCCGTGCGCGAGGCGGCCGACCGTGCCGTCTCCGGGCGGCGCGTCCCGCTGCTCGTCAAGATCGCTCCGGACCTCGCGGACGAGGACGTCGACGCGGTCGCCGACCTCGCGGTCGAGCTGGGTCTGGACGGCATCATCGCGACCAACACCACCATCGCCCGCGACGGCCTCGGCCTGAAGTCCTCGCCGTCCCTGACCGGTGAGACCGGCGGGCTCTCCGGAGCACCCCTCAAGGCACGCTCCCTGGAGGTGCTGGCCCGCCTCTACGAGCGCGTGGGCGACCGGATCACCCTGGTCGGTGTCGGGGGCATCGAGAACGCCGAGGACGCCTGGCAGCGCATCCTGGCCGGTGCCACGCTCGTCCAGGGCTACAGCGCCTTCATCTACGAGGGACCGTTCTACGCCCGCGCCATCCACAAGGGCCTGGCCGCGCGCCTGGCCGCTTCCCCGTACGCCACCCTCGCCGAAGCCGTCGGCGCAGAAACCAGGAAGGCCACCGCATGAGACCTGAACCGTTCGGCGCGCGTCTGCGCCGCGCCATGGACACCCGCGGCCCGCTGTGCGTCGGCATCGACCCGCACGCCTCGCTGCTCACCGCCTGGGGCCTGAACGACGACATCGCCGGGCTCGAACGCTTCACGCGTACGGTCGTGGAGGCACTGGCCGACCGGGTCGCCGTGCTCAAGCCGCAGTCCGCGTTCTTCGAGCGCTTCGGCTCGCGCGGCATCGCCGTCCTGGAGAAGGCGGTCGAGGAGTCACGGGCGGCCGGCGCGCTCGTGCTGATGGACGCCAAGCGCGGCGACATCGGCTCCACCATGGGCGCCTACGCGGCGACCTACCTGGAGAAGGACTCGCCGCTGTTCTCGGACGCGGTCACCGTCTCGCCGTACCTCGGCTTCGGCTCGCTGCGCCCTGCGCTCGACGCCGCGGTCCTGTCCGGCGCGGGCGTCTTCGTGCTCGCCCTCACCTCCAACCCGGAGGGCGCAGAGGTGCAGCGCGCCACCGCCGCCGACGGCCGTTCACTGGCCCAGCTCATGCTCGACCACATGGCCGCCGAGAACGAGGGGATGACCCCGCTCGGCTCCGTCGGCGCGGTGGTCGGGGCCACGCTCGGGGACGCGGGAGCGAACCTGGCGATCAACGGCCCGCTGCTCGCTCCCGGGATCGGTGCGCAGGGTGCGACGCCCGCGGATCTGCCCGGCGTGTTCGGCGCCTCGGTGGGCAATGTGGTGCCCAGCGTGAGCCGCGGCGTACTGAGCCGGGGGCCGGACGTGGCGGGGCTGCGCGAGGCCGCCGAACGGCTCACGGACGAGATCAGGGTCGCCGTGACGGGTAGGTGACCATGCCACGTAACAGGGTGTTGACTCTTTCCTGACCAAAAAACTCGGTCGTTATGCCTGAAATGTCCCAGTCGGTCGAGGCTGACCAGGACTTTTCGTTGGTTCTCGCTGACTCCGGCGGCCTTGGCCGCTAGTCTCCGTCGAGAGCCGACGTACACAAGTTGTCCGTCGCTCACCTGGTGTGGAGCATTCAGCTTCCTCACCGGTCCGTATCCGACAGATCGACATCCGAGGTGACGTAGGCGTGGCTCTTCCGCCCCTTACCCCTGAACAGCGCGCAGCCGCGCTCGAAAAGGCCGCCGCGGCTCGCCGGGAGCGGGCCGAGGTCAAGAATCGACTCAAGCACTCCGGCGCCTCCCTCCACGAGGTCATCAAGCAGGGCCAGGAGAACGACGTCATCGGCAAGATGAAGGTCTCCGCCCTCCTGGAGTCCCTGCCGGGCGTGGGCAAGGTCCGCGCCAAGCAGATCATGGAGCGGCTCGGCATCTCCGAGAGCCGCCGGGTCCGGGGTCTCGGCTCCAACCAGATCGCATCCCTGGAGCGCGAGTTCGGCGGCAGTGCCGCCTGACGTTCTCAGGCACTCCTGAGAACCTGGATAATCGCTCCATGGCTGCAACATCCCGGGGGACGTCCCCCGTACCCCCGGACGTACGTCCGCGGCTGACCGTGCTCTCCGGCCCCTCCGGGGTCGGCAAGAGCACGGTCGTCGCTCATATGCGCAAGGTCCACCCCGAGGTCTGGCTCTCGGTGTCGGCGACGACCCGCAAGCCGCGCCCCGGTGAGCGCGACGGTGTCCACTACTTCTTCGTGGACAACGAGGAGTTCGACAAGCTGATCGCCAACGGCGAGCTGCTGGAGTGGGCCGAATTCGCGGGCAACCGCTACGGCACGCCGCGCCGCGCCGTGCTCGACCGCCTGGAGGCGGGCGAGCCGGTGCTGCTGGAGATTGATCTCCAGGGTGCCAGGCTGGTCCGGCAGTCGATGCCGGACGCGCAGCTGGTCTTCCTGGCCCCGCCGAGCTGGGAGGAGCTGGTCCGCCGGCTCACCGGCCGCGGGACCGAGGCGCCCGAGGTGATCGAACGCCGGCTCGGCGCCGCCAAGGTGGAACTGGCCGCCGAGGCCGAGTTCGATACGACGCTGGTCAACACCTCCGTCGAGGATGTGGCCCGTGAGCTGCTAGCCTTGATGCTGGAGATTTCCGGGCAACGCGGCGACAGCGACTGACGAAGTCGGCGCACGGGCCACTGCGGATCTCCGCACCGTCAAAGATTTCTTTGATCGTTACCCCCTTCGGAAGGCAGAGAGTGTCCTCTTCCATCACCACGCCCGAGGGCATCATCAACCCGCCGATTGATGAGCTCCTCGAGGCCACCGACTCGAAGTACAGCCTCGTGATCTACGCCGCCAAGCGTGCGCGCCAGATCAACGCGTACTATTCGCAGCTCGGCGAGGGTCTCCTGGAGTACGTCGGTCCGCTCGTCGACACCCACGTGCACGAGAAGCCGCTCTCGATCGCGCTCCGCGAGATCAACGCGGGCCTGCTCACCTCCGAGGCCATCGAGGGCCCCGCGCAGTAAGCAGGAATTGCACCTTCACCTCAGGCCCGGCGGCCACGGCTGCCGGGCCTGAGGTGTGTCCGGGGCGACAGCGTCGGACCACCCCCTGTGAGGCAGCATGGGGGTGTTCGTATCCGAGTGCGGGGAGACACGCAGTGGACAAGCCGAAGGTCGTTCTGGGGGTCAGCGGGGGCATCGCCGCGTACAAGGCGTGCGAACTGCTGCGCCGGCTGACCGAGTCCGGTCACGACGTGCGCGTCGTACCGACCGAGTCGTCGCTGCGCTTCGTGGGAGCGGCCACCTGGTCGGCGCTCTCCGGCCACCCGGTCGCCACCGAGGTCTGGAACGACGTCCACGAGGTGCCGCACGTCAGGATCGGGCAGGGCGCCGATCTGGTGGTCGTCGCCCCCGCCACCGCCGACATGCTCGCCAAGGCGGCCCACGGCCTCGCCGACGACCTGCTCACCAACACGCTCCTCACCGCCCGCTGCCCGGTCGTCTTCGCGCCCGCCATGCACACCGAGATGTGGGAGCACCCCGCCACCCAGGAGAACGTCGCCACCCTGCGCCGCCGGGGCGCCGTCGTCATCGAGCCCGCCGTCGGCCGGCTCACCGGCGTCGACACCGGCAAGGGCCGGCTGCCCGACCCCGGGGAGATCTTCGAGGTCTGCCGCCGGGTGCTGGCCCGCGGGCCCGCCGAACCCGACCTGGCCGGCCGCCACGTGGTCATCAGCGCCGGTGGTACGCGCGAACCGCTCGACCCGGTGCGCTATCTCGGCAACCGCTCCTCCGGCAAGCAGGGCTACGCCCTGGCCCGCACCGCGGTCGCCCGCGGCGCCCGGGTCACCCTCGTCGAGGCCAACACCGGACTGCCCGACCCGGCCGGCGCCGACGTGCTGCACGCGGGGACCGCCATGCAGCTCCGCGAGGCCGTGCTGAAGGCCGCCGCGGACGCCGACGTGGTCGTGATGGCGGCGGCGGTCGCCGACTTCCGACCCGCCGAGTACGCCACGGGGAAGATCAAGAAGAAGGACGGCCAGGAGCCCGCTCCCATCCCGCTCGTCCGCAACCCCGACATCCTCGCCGAGGTGGCCGGCGAACGCGCCCGTCCGGAGCAGGTCGTCGTCGGATTCGCCGCCGAGACCGACAACGTCCTCGCCAACGGCCGGGAGAAGCTCCGCCGCAAGGGCTGCGACCTCCTCGTCGTCAACGAGGTGGGGGAGCGCCGGACCTTCGGCTCCGAGGAGAACGAGGCGGTCGTGCTCTCGGCCGACGGCGGTGAGACCCAGGTGCCCCACGGACCCAAGGAAGCGCTCGCCGACACGGTCTGGGATCTCGTGTCGTCGCGTCTTCGATGAAATTCCTGCGCCACGCCCGTACCCGGTCCGAAACCCTTGAAATATGGGCGTAAATGGCCTTGTCCAAGGCGGCGCGGCCCGCGCCGGCGGGCCGTGCCGCAGGTCACAGAACTCCCAAAGGGCGAGACATGCTGTCCGCCGAGCGAAAGCGACCGATAAACTGGGGCCGGATTGTGCCGGGCGCAGCTCCCGGCCGTCCGCCAAATGATCAGCCAGCAGCCGCTGCAACCCCAGGGAGCGATGTGTCCCGCCGTCTCTTCACCTCGGAATCCGTCACCGAGGGCCACCCCGACAAGATCGCTGACCAGATCAGCGACACCATTCTCGACGCGCTGCTCCGCGAGGACCCCCGGTCCCGCGTCGCCGTCGAGACTCTGATCACCACCGGTCTGGTGCATGTCGCGGGTGAGGTCACGACCAAGGCCTACGCCGACATTCCGACCCTCGTACGCAACAAGGTCCTGGAGATCGGCTACGACTCCTCGAAGAAGGGCTTCGACGGCGCCTCCTGCGGCGTCTCGGTGTCCATCGGGGCACAGTCTCCCGACATCGCGCAGGGTGTCGACACCGCGTACGAGAAGCGGGTCGAGGGCGATGAGGACGAGCTCGACAAGCAGGGCGCCGGCGACCAGGGCCTGATGTTCGGCTATGCCTGCGACGAGACGCCCGAGCTCATGCCGCTCCCGATCCACCTGGCGCACCGGCTCTCCCGCCGGCTCTCCGAGGTCCGCAAGAACGGGACCATCCCGTACCTGCGCCCCGACGGCAAGACCCAGGTCACCATCGAGTACGACGGCGACAAGGCCGTCCGTCTCGACACGGTCGTCGTCTCCTCGCAGCACGCCAGCGACATCGACCTCGACTCGCTGCTCGCACCCGACATCCGCGAGTTCGTCGTCGAGCACGTGCTCGGGCAGCTGATCGAGGACGGCATCAAGCTGGACACCGACGGCTACCGGCTGCTGGTCAACCCGACCGGGCGCTTCGAGATCGGCGGCCCGATGGGCGACGCCGGCCTGACCGGCCGCAAGATCATCATCGACACCTACGGCGGCATGGCCCGCCACGGCGGCGGCGCCTTCTCGGGCAAGGACCCGTCGAAGGTGGACCGCTCGGCCGCGTACGCCATGCGCTGGGTCGCCAAGAACGTGGTCGCCGCGGGTCTCGCCGCCCGTTGCGAGGTGCAGGTCGCGTACGCGATCGGCAAGGCGGAGCCGGTCGGTCTGTTCGTCGAGACGTTCGGCACCGCCGCCGTCGACACCGAGAAGATCGAGCACGCCATCGGCGAGGTCTTCGACCTCCGCCCGGCCGCGATCATCCGCGACCTCGATCTGCTCCGCCCGATCTACGCCCAGACCGCGGCCTACGGCCACTTCGGCCGGGAGCTTCCCGACTTCACCTGGGAGCGCACCGACCGCGTGGACGCGCTGCGCGCGGCGGCCGGACTGTAGGACCGCCGCCTTTCGTCCGTACGCCGGGGCCCGGACACCGCACGCGGTGTCCGGGCCCCGGCACGTCCGGCCTGCAGTACTGCCGCACCCGGGCCGCTGTCCGTGGTGTCTGGTAGGAATGTGGCTGTGAGCAGCGACAACGAGCGATCCGCGGACTCCCGGGACGGGGCCCCGGAGCAGCTTGCGCTGATCCGGGAGACGGTGCGCAGGGCCAAGGTGCCACGGGCCAAGCCGCGGACCTGGCGCGGCGCCGCGCTCGCCGGCCGGCTGCCCGTCGCCCGGGTGCTGGTCAACAAGGGCCTGCTCCATCTCGACCAGTACTTCGACTACGCGGTGCCCGAGGAGCTCGACGCCGAGGCACAGCCCGGAGTGCGGGTGCGGGTGCGCTTCGGGGCCGGGGGACGCAATGTGCGCGGCGGCCGGCGCGAGGGCGGCGGGCTGATCGACGGCTTCGTCGTCGAGCGGCGCGCCGAATCGGACTACCCGGGCGCCCTCGCGGCGCTCGCCTATGTCGTGTCGCCCGAACCGGTGCTGGGGCCCGAGCTGCTCGCGCTCTCCCGCGCCGTCGCCGACCGGTATGCCGGCAGCCTCGCCGATGTGCTCCAGCTCGCCGTGCCGCCCCGGAACGGCAGGGCCGAGTCCAGGCCCTCGCCCGAGCCGCTGCCACCGCCGCCCGCCCCGCCGGCGGGGAGCTGGGAGCGGTACGCGCAGGGGCCGGCGTTCCTGCGGGCGCTGGCCGAGGGCGGCGCGCCCCGGGCCGTCTGGACCGCGCTGCCCGGACCCCACTGGCCCGAGGAGATCGCCAGGGCCATGGCCGCGACCCTCGCATCGGGGCGCGGCGCCCTCGTCGTCGTCCCCGACGGCCGGGCCGCGGCGCGGGTGGACACCGCCCTCACCGGGCTGCTCGGCCCGGGGCACCACGCGCTGCTGACCGCCGACTCCGGACCGGAGAAGCGGTACCGGGAGTGGCTCGCCGTGCGGCGCGGCTCGGTGCGGGCGGTCGTCGGGACCAGAGCGGCGATGTTCGCACCCGTCACCGATCTCGGTCTGGTCGCCGTCTGGGACGACGGGGACGCAAGCCACAGCGACGACAACGCCCCCTTCCCGCACGTCCGCGAGGTGCTCGAACTGCGGGCCGCGCACGGCCGGTGCGCGTTCCTGCTCGGCGGCACGAACTGCACGGTGGAGGCCGCTCAGCTGGTGGAGAGCGGCTGGGCACTGCCGCTGCGCGCGGACCGGCAGCAGCTGCGGATCGCGGCGCCCCTGGTGCGCACGGTCGGCGACGGGGAGCTGGCGCGGGACGGTGCCGCGAGGGCCGCGCGGCTGCCCAGCCTGGCCTGGCAGACCGTACGGGACGGGCTGCGCAGCGGCCCCGTCCTGGTCCAGGTGCCACGCCGCGGCTATGCGCCGCGGCTGGCCTGCGAGCGCTGCCGCGAGCCCGCCCGCTGCCGGCACTGCGCCGGCCCCCTCCAGGCGCCGGACCAGCGGGGGCTCGACTGCGCCTGGTGCGGGCGGGCCGAGACCGCCTGGCACTGCGTCGCCTGCGGCGGTGACCGGCTGCGGGCCCGGATCGTCGGTGCCCGCCGGACGGCCGAGGAGCTCGGCCGGGCCTTTCCCGCCGTGCCGGTGCGGACCTCCGGCCGTGACCACATCCTCGACTCGGTGCCGGACGTGCCCGCACTGGTCGTCAGCACTCCCGGCGCCGAGCCCGTGGCCGAGGGCGGCTATGCGGCCGCGCTGCTCCTGGACGGCTGGGCGATGGTCGGCCGCCCCGATCTGCGGGCGGGCGAGGAGGCGCTGCGCCGGTGGACGGCCGCGGCCTCGCTGGTTCGGGGGCAGCCGGAGGGCGGCACGGTGGTGGTAGTCGCCGAGCCCACGCTGCGCCCGGTACAGGCCCTGGTGCGCTGGGACCCGGTCGGACACGCCCGCCGTGAGCTGGCGGAGCGCGCCGAGCTCGGCTTCCCCCCGGTGTCCCGGATGGCCTCGGTGACCGGTGCGCCTCAGGCGCTGGCGGCCTTTCTGGCGGCGGCCGAGCTGCCGCCGGAGGCCGAGGTGCTGGGCCCGGTCCCGGTGCCGGCCGACGGACCGGGCAGGCCCCGCAGGCCCGGGGACGCACCGCCCGGGGAGTCCTGGGAGCGGGCGTTGCTCAGGGTGCCGCCGGGCAGCGGGGCGGCGCTGGCGGCCGCGCTGAAGGCCGCGCAGGCGGCGCGGATGTCCCGGGGCAGTGGTGAGCAGGTCCGGATCCGGGTGGATCCGCTGGACATCGGGTGACGGCGAGACCATGAGGCTGCCCCGCCGTGCGTCGAGCGCGGCGGGGCAGCGATGGACGGGGCGGTCAGCCGTTGCGTGGGCCGGGGAAGGCTCCGGGGCGCAGGTCCTCGCGCCGTGTCGGGCGGTCCGCCGACGGCTGCGGCGGCATGGAACGGGCGGCGGGTACGGCGGGCAGCGCGGGCGTGCTGCCGGAGCCGGGTACGACGGGCAGGGTGCGCGGCACCGAGGTCTCCCCGGCGGCTTCGGCCGTCCCGGGCTGCCGGGCGTTGCGGCGTGCGCCGTAGCGGCGGTGCACCGCCTGCTTGGTGACCCCGAGCGCGGAGCCCACCGCGTCCCAGGAGAAGCCCAGCGAGCGGTCGAAGTCGACCGCGGCGGTGACCAGGGTCTCGACGCTGTCGCGCAGTTCCTGGGCCAGCCGCACAGTGGGGGCCGGGGCCCTGCCGTAGACGACAAAGCCCGTGGACGGGCCGGAGCGGCGCGGACGGTAGACGTTGCCCAGTTGGGCGGTGAGCGTGCGCAGCGCGTCCACCTGCCGCCGGACCCGCTCGATGTCCCGCACCAACAGATGCAGACTGGCCCTCGCTTGGGCGTCGTGGGTTGCGTGGTCGGCCATGAAGAAGCCTCTCGAACCGGCGTTGAAAGGGATCGGGCCGCACGTGGCGGCTCGCTTCGGTCAATCTCTCTTGACCAACGCGTCAGCCGTGGATCTGGTCACGCACCAGGGGCGCGTGCGCCTTTCAACGGAGCGCACGGCCATGCGTACGCCCCCCGCCCGCCCGGCCCATAGACTTGTGCGTTGCTCGTCACCGCACGTTCCGGCCCGAGAGGCAGTCAGCCACCCATGAAGCTCGTCTTCGCAGGCACCCCCGAGGTAGCCGTACCAGCCCTGGACGCCCTGATCGCTTCCGACCGGCACGAGGTGGCCGCCGTCGTGACCCGGCCCGACGCCCCCGCCGGGCGGGGGCGTCGGCTGGTCGCCAGCCCGGTCGCCGAGCGCGCCGAGGAGGCCGGTATCGAGGTGCTCAAGCCCGCCCGGCCGCGCGACGAGGACTTCCTCGCCCGGCTGCGGGAGATCGCCCCGGACTGCTGTCCGGTCGTCGCCTACGGGGCGCTGCTTCCCAAGGAGGCGCTCGCCGTACCCGCCCGCGGCTGGGTCAACCTCCACTTCTCGCTGCTGCCCGCCTGGCGCGGCGCGGCCCCCGTGCAGCACGCGGTCATGGCCGGGGACGAGGTGACCGGCGCCTCGACCTTCCTGATCGAGGAGGGGCTCGACTCCGGCCCGGTGTACGGCGTCCTCACCGAGGAGGTGCGTCCCACCGACACCAGCGGTGATCTGCTCACCCGGCTGGCGTTCGCCGGTGCGGGGCTGCTCGCCGCGACGATGGACGGCATCGAGGACGGCACGCTGCACGCCGTGCCGCAGCCGGCGGACGGCGTCACCCTCGCCCCGAAGATCACCGTCGAGGACGCACAGGTGCAGTGGTCGGCGCCCGCACTGCGCGTCGACCGGGTGGTGCGCGGCTGCACGCCCGCCCCCGGGGCCTGGACGCTCTTCCGGGGAGAGCGGCTGAAGCTGATCCAGGCGGTGCCCGTCCTGGACCGCGTCGACCTGGCGCCCGGCGAGCTGTCCGCGGCCAAGAACAACGTCTACGTGGGCACCGGATCGCACGCCGTCGAGCTGCTCTGGGTCCAACCGCAGGGCAAGAAGCCGATGCGGGCCGCGGACTGGGCCCGCGGCGTGCGGATCGTCCACGGCGAGCTGCTGGGGATCTGAGGCCCTGCGCCGGCGGGGCGGCGACGTAGGCTGGGAGGGTTCGCCCCCTCACCGTCAGCGGAGCACCTTTCACGTGAACGACCAGCAGCGTCGCCGTCCCGCCAAGCCGCATCGCCGCCCCAGGAAGGACCCGGTCCGGTTCCTCGCCTTCGAAGCCCTCAGGGCCGTCGACGAACGGGACGCGTACGCCAACCTCGTCCTGCCCCCGCTGCTGAAGAAGGCACGCGCCAAGGGCGACTTCGACAACCGGGACGCGGCGCTGGCGACGGAGCTCGTCTACGGCACGCTGCGCCGCCAGGGGACGTACGACGCGATCGTCGCGGCCTGCATCGACCGGCCGCTGCGCGAGGTCGACCCGCCGGTCCTGGACGTGATCGACATGGGCGTGCACCAGCTGCTCGGCACCCGTATCCCCACCCATGCCGCGGTCTCCGCCAGCGTGGAGCTGGCCCGGGTGGTGCTCGGTGAGGGACGGGCCAAGTTCGTCAATGCCGTGCTGCGCAAGGTCTCCGCGGACGACCTCGACGGCTGGGTGGCCCGGGTGGCGCCGTCGTACGAGGAGGACCCCGAGGACCACCTCGCGGTCGTGCACTCGCATCCGCGCTGGGTCGTCTCGGCCCTGTGGGACGCGCTGGGCGGCGGCCGGGCCGGGATCGAGGACCTCCTCGAAGCGGACAACGAACGGCCGGAGGTCACCCTGGTCGCCCGCCCCGGCCGCTCCACCACCGACGAGCTGCTCACCGCCCTCGGCGACGAGAACGGCCTGCCGGGCCGCTGGTCGCCCTATGCCGTGCGGATGGCGGAGGGCGGCGAGCCCGGTGCGTTGACCGCCGTGCAGGAGGGCCGGGCCGGGGTCCAGGACGAGGGCAGCCAGCTGGTGGCCGCCGCCCTCGCCAACGCGCCGGTGGAGGGCAGCGACGACCGCTGGCTCGACGGCTGCGCGGGCCCCGGGGGCAAGGCCGCCCTGCTCGCCGCGCTCGCCGCGGAACGGGGCGCAGCCCTGCTGGCCGCCGAGAAGCAGCCGCACCGCGCCCGGCTCGTCGAGCGTGCGCTGGCCGGCAACCCGGGCCCGTACCAGGTGATCACTGCCGACGGCACCCGCCCGCCGTGGCGGCCCGGCAGCTTCGACCGGGTCCTGATGGACGTGCCGTGCTCGGGCCTCGGCGCCCTGCGCCGCCGCCCGGAGGCACGCTGGCGGCGCCGCAAGGAAGACCTGGAGAACTTCGCCCCGCTCCAACGCGCCCTGCTGCGCGAGGCGTTGAAGGCAGTACGGGTCGGCGGCGTCGTCGGCTACGCGACCTGCTCGCCGCATCTCGCGGAGACCCGGGTCGTCGTCGACGACGTGCTCAGGGGCCGGGGCGGCCGGCCCGTCGAGGCCGAGTGGGTGGACGCCCGCCCGCTGATGCCGGGCGTGCCCGCGCTGGGCGACGGCCCCGATGTCCAGCTGTGGCCGCATCTGCACGGCACGGATGCGATGTATCTGGCCCTGCTGCGGCGTACCGCCTGAGAGCCTGGCGGGCGACCTCGGATCGGGATGGCGGGCGTGGTCCGATGCGTGCGATTCCAAGGCGGAGGAGGGAGTCGGACGGGGGCTCCCCTGTGCGAGCGGAGCCGAGAGCTCGGGGGAGGAGCGTCGTCGACCGACGACAACGCGGGCAGCGTGCCGTGCCGGACCACGCCCCGCCCGGTCGGAGACCGCCCGCCAGGCTCTGAACCGGCCGATGTGGCCCATGGCCTCCCGAAGCGCCTGCCGCGGGCCGAAACGCCCGTATCGAGCGGTCGGGGCGCCCGGATCGCGCGAACTGTAATGATCCCGTGAGGCTTTGGCCCGCACCGGGGCGGGGAAGCGGCGCGGAACATGGCAGGCTTGGGACATGGCCCAGATCAACCCCAGCATCCTGTCCGCAGACTTCGCCCGCCTCGCCGAGGAGGCGAAGGCGGTCGAAGGCGCCGACTGGCTCCACGTCGATGTGATGGACAACCACTTCGTGCCCAATCTGACCCTCGGCGTGCCGATCGTCGAATCGCTCAGCCGGGCCACAGAGACGCCGCTGGACTGCCATCTGATGATCGAGGACCCCGACCGCTGGGCGCCCCGGTATGTCGAGGCGGGCGCCGGTTCCGTCACGTTCCACGCGGAGGCCGCGGCGGCCCCCGTACGGCTGGCGCGGGAGATCCGGGCCAAGGGTGCCCGTGCCTCCATGGCGCTCAAGCCCGCGACGCCCATCGAGCCGTACGAGGACCTGCTCCCCGAGCTCGACATGCTGCTGATCATGACGGTGGAGCCGGGCTTCGGCGGCCAGGCCTTCCTGGACATCATGCTGCCGAAGATCCGCCGCACCCGTGAGCTGATCTCCAAGCACGGGCTCGAACTGTGGCTCCAGGTCGACGGCGGCGTCTCCGCCTCCACCATCGAGCGGTGCGCCGAGGCCGGCGCGGATGTCTTCGTCGCGGGTTCGGCGGTGTACGGGGCGGCGGACCCGGCCGAGGCGGTGCGGGCCCTGCGTGCCCAGGCCGACGGGGCGATCGCGTCGGCGGCCTGGGCGTGCGGCCACTGACACCGCAATCGACGCTCGTCGCCGATTGCGGGTCGGCCGGGCCAGGGGCAGATGAACGCGGTCCGACGGGACCGGTCAGGGAACGCCGGATCTGACAGGATGAACGGCGTATCGAGAGTGTGAACAGCAGTGAGGAGAACGCGGTGTCTGCAATGTCGGCGGGCCGGTCCGCCCTGCGGATGGGGCCCGCGGAGCTGGTGCAGGCGGCGGCCATGGCCCGCCGCTTCTACCTCGAGGGAAAGTCGAAGATCCAGATCGCCGAGGAATTCGGCGTCAGCCGCTTCAAGGTGGCCCGCGTCCTGGAGACGGCTCTTGAGCGCGACCTCGTACGGATCGAGATCCGTGTCCCCGCCGAGCTGGATGCCGAGCGTTCCGACGCGCTCCGCGCCCGCTACGGGCTGCGTCACGCGGTCGTCGTCGAGTCCCCGGCCGAGGAGCAGGACGACGCACCGGACCCGGAGAACCTGGGCGAGGTCGCGGCCGATCTCCTCGGCGAACTGGTGAACGAGGGTGATGTGCTCGGGCTGGCCTGGGGCCGGTCCACCATTCACATGGCCGCGGCGCTCGACCGGCTGCCGCCCTGTACGGTCGTCCAGCTCACCGGGGTGTACGACGCGGGGACGGCCGAGCGCGGCTCCGTCGAGGCGGTCCGGAGGGCCGCCCAGGTGTCCGGCGGCGAGGCCCACCCCATCTACGCCCCGATGCTGCTGCCCGACCCGGCCACGGCCGCCGCGCTGCGCCACCAGACCGGCATCGCCCGCGCCTTCGAGTACTTCGACAAGGTGACGGTCGCGGCGGTCTCGATCGGCTCCTGGGAGCCGGGCATCTCGACCGTCCACGACATGCTCAGCGACGAGGAGCGGGCGCACTACGCCTCGCTCGGTGTCGCGGCGGAGATGTCGGCGCACCTCTTCGACACCGAGGGCCGGCGGGTCGGCCGGGACCTGGGGGAGCGGTGCATCACGGTCGAGGCCGACCGGCTGCGCCGGATCCCCGAGGTGGTGGCGATCGCGGGTGGTCAGCGCAAGGCCGCGGCGATCGGGGCGGTGCTGAGGTCCGGGCTCGTCACCAGCCTGGTGACGGACACGGCGGCGGCCGACTATCTGCTGACGGAGTCGGCGGCACCGCAGCGGCCGGCGCTGGAGCGGGCCGACCCGGACGGGGACTGAGCGGCCCGGCAACCGCCCGGACACGCAACCGCCCGGACGCAACCGCCCGGACAGCGCGAGCGCTGTCCGGGCGGTTCCGGTTCGCAGTGGCCTCAGTCCCGGACCACGCCCAGGACCGTCGCCTCCAGATACTCCTCCGGCTCCTTGTACTGACTCACATCGGCCGGGTTGTAGCGAGGGGTCTGCCGCGACCAGTCGAGATTGCCGCGCATCCAGCTCCGCATTCCGTCCAGGTACGGCGAGAGCATCCAGGACCGCTGCGGGTACGCGGACAGCAGCTCGGACTCGGCGCTGAGGAAGCGCTCCGTCTCCGCCGTGATCCGGGCACAGACGTGTTCGAGCGCCTCCCGCTCGCCGTAGCCGCGATGGTGACGGACCAGATGGACGAGGTTGTGGATCTCGCCGAGCACCTGCTCCTTCTCGTACGAATACACGTCGTTGGCCCAGCACACGACGTTGCACGAGGCTTCCAGCGCGGTGATGAACCGGGAGTCGTTGTGGATCGACTCGGGAGCCTCGATCCCGGCCACGATCTCTATCAGGTCCATGCAGACATGTATCGCTCCGGTGTGACGGCGCTTGGCTATGTACGTCTCCTCGGACGGCACCACGCCGGCGGCCCGGTTGCCCGCCTCCCACGTTGTGGTCGTCCTGAGGTACGTGGTGAGGTGCCAGCCGAACCGGGTGCGCCAGTGCGGGGCGGCGGCCGGCGTGGTCCGCTCCCACAGATCGGCCAGGGCGACCACGGCGGCGGGCAGCTGCCCGGCCGGCAAGGTGCCCGGGACGTCGTCCTCGATCACGGCCCGCATCAGCTCGACCACGTCGCGCACCCGCTCGGGGCTGCGGCCGAGATGGCCGTCGTCGAGCTGGTCGTCGACGAGAAACAGCCATACGAACCAGTCGGCGACGAGATCGAGATTCTTGCCGTCCGCGGTCGGATACACCATGCCGACGAATGCCCCGAAGTCCGCCTGCACGAAGCGGTCCCTGGCTGAATCACGGTGTACCAGACCGGTGTTGCGTGTCCATTCGTCGAGGTGGACTCGGGTGTGCCCGACGTTCAGGTTGGTTCGCTGGGGGAACGGGCAGTAAATGTCCGGTAGTTCGCTCTCCACGGGTGGGTCGTGATCCTCTCCGGTCGTACGTGTGACGGAAGTTGTGACCCTTCCGGCTGTTCCTCCGGGGCGTAGACAAGACCCACGGGACCTGCGGGTTTGAAGCTACCGGACCCCTTGTCGCCAGGTCCAGGGCAGATGATCGTGAATGATTTTCCTGTCCCCGGGTAAGGTCCGCGGGCAAGGCAGGTTCTGCTTGCCGAGGACTCCCGCCCGGTTCCTTTGGAGGAACGTACGGACGCGGGTGTCCTTTGTTGTGCCTTCGTAGCGGCGACCTGCTCCGTTTCGTGTGAAAAAATGAGCGTTATGCGTTTTCTTGAGCCCGGTACTGGTCGTTACACAGACTCCCCCTCGGTCCCGTACGACCTCACGTACGACGACGTCTTCATGGTCCCGGGTCGTTCGGCGGTCGGTTCCCGCCAGGGTGTCGATCTCTCCTCGCCCGACGGCACCGGCACCACCATCCCGCTCGTCGTGGCGAACATGACGGCCATCGCGGGCCGCCGGATGGCCGAAACGATCGCCCGTCGCGGTGGGCTCGTCGTCATCCCCCAGGACATCCCGATCGAGGTCGTCACCGACGTCATCTCCTGGGTGAAGACACGACACCTGGTGCTCGACACACCGATCGTGCTGGCCCCGGGCCAGACGGTCGCCGACGCCCTGTCGCTGCTGCCGAAGCGCGCGCACGGAGCGGGTGTCGTCGTCGACGAGGAGCAGCGGCCCCTCGGTGTCGTCACCGAGCACGACCTGACAGGTGTCGACCGCTTCACCCAGCTCTCCGAGGTCATGTCCAAGGACCTGGTGCTGCTCGACTCGGACATCGACCCGCGCGACGCGTTCAACAAGCTGGACGGCGCCAACCGCAAGCTCGCCCCCGCGGTCGACGCGGACGGCCGGCTCGTCGGCATCCTCACCCGTAAGGCCGCGCTGCGCGCCACCCTGTACACCCCCGCCACCGACGCCGGGGGCAGGCTGCGGATCGCCGCGGCCGTCGGGATCAACGGCGATGTCGCGGGCAAGGCCAAGCAACTCCTCGACGCGGGCGTCGACACGCTCGTCGTGGACACCGCCCACGGCCACCAGGAATCCATGATCAACGCGGTCCGGGCCGTCCGCGCGCTCGACCCGCAGGTCCCGATCGTCGCGGGCAACATCGTCGCCGCCGAGGGTGTGCGCGACCTCATCGAGGCCGGCGCGGACATCATCAAGGTCGGTGTCGGCCCCGGCGCCATGTGCACCACCCGGATGATGACCGGTGTGGGCCGGCCACAGTTCTCCGCCGTTCTGGAGTGCGCCGCCGAGGCGAAGAAGTACGGCAAGCACGTCTGGGCGGACGGCGGTGTCCGGCACCCGCGCGATGTGGCCATGGCACTTGCCGCCGGTGCGTCGAACGTGATGATCGGTTCCTGGTTCGCCGGTACGTACGAGTCGCCCGGCGACCTCCAGCAGGCCGCCGACGGCCGCTTCTACAAGGAGTCCTTCGGCATGGCGTCCGCGCGCGCCGTGAAGAACCGAACCTCGGACGAGTCCGCCTACGACCGGGCCCGCAAGGCGCTCTTCGAGGAGGGTATCTCCACCTCGCGGATGTTCCTCGACCCGACCAGGCCCGGCGTCGAGGACCTGATCGACTCGATCATCGCGGGCGTCCGCTCCGCCTGCACCTACGCCGGTGCGGGCTCCCTGGCGGAGTTCGCCGAGAAGGCGGTCGTCGGGGTGCAGAGCGCCGCCGGATACGCCGAGGGCAAGCCGCTTCACGCCAGCTGGAGTTGATCCCGTAGTACCGCAACGCCGGTGCCCCCCCGGGCCGTTCGTGCCGGGAGGGGCATCGGCGTTCTCGGGTGCTTCCGCCGGAGGGAACGGATGTCCGGTTCAGGACCTCCGCAATCCACCAATTGCTGTTCCTCCTAAGTAACATGAATCCCAATCAACTGCCCGTTCCTCTGCGGTAAGGGATCTCATGTCCTTCTTCACCGACCTGGCCCATCAGTACATCGACGGAGAGTGGAGGCCGGGCAAGGGGTCCTGGGACATCATCGACTTCAATCCGTACAACGGGGAGAAGCTCGCCTCGATCACGGTCGCCACGGCCGACGAGGTGGACCAGGCCTACCGGTCCGCGCAGGACGCCCAGCGCGCCTGGGGCGAGACCAACCCGTACGCCAGGCGGATGGTGCTGGAGCGGGCGCTGCGCATCGTCGAGGAGCGGGAGTCCGAGATCGGTGACGCGATCGTCGCGGAGCTGGGCGGCACCCGGCTGAAGGCGGCCTTCGAGCTGCATCTCGCCAAGGAATTCCTGCGGGAGTCGGTCCAGCTCGCGCTGCGGCCCACCGGGCAGATACTTCCCTCGCCGACCGAGGGCAAGGAGAACCGCGTCTACCGGGTACCCGTCGGTGTCGTGGGCGTCATCAGCCCCTTCAACTTCCCCTTCCTGCTGTCGCTGAAGTCGGTCGCCCCCGCCCTGGCGCTCGGCAACGCGGTGGTGCTCAAGCCGCACCAGAACACCCCGGTCTGCGGCGGCACGCTGGTGGCGAAGGTGTTCGAGGAGGCCGGGCTGCCGGCCGGCCTGCTCAACGTCGTGGTCACCGACATCGCCGAGATCGGCGACGCCCTGCTGGAGCACCCCGTTCCGCAGGTCATCTCCTTCACCGGCTCGGACAAGGTGGGGCGGCACGTCGCCACGGTCTGCGCGGCGAACCTCAAGCGCGCCGTGCTCGAACTCGGCGGCAACAGCGCACTGATCGTCCTCGACGACGCCGATCTGGACTACGCCGTGGACGCGGCCGTGTTCAGCCGGTACGTGCACCAGGGCCAGGTCTGCATGGCCGCCAACCGGATTCTGGTCGACCGGGCGGTGGAGAAGGAGTTCACCGAGAAGTTCGTCGCCAAGGTCGCCTCGCTGCCGGTCGGCGACCCGGCCGACCCGGAGACCGTGATCGGCCCGCTGATCAACTCCTCGCAGGCCGAGGCGATTTCCTCACTCGTCGAGCAGACCGTGGCGGCCGGTGCGACGGCTCTGCTGCACGGCCGGACCGAGGGTAATCTGGTGAGCCCGTCCGTGCTGACCGGGCTGGCCGCCGATTCCCCCGTCCTGTCCCAGGAGATCTTCGGGCCGGTCGCGCTGGTCGTGCCGTTCGACGGCGAGGACGAGGCGGTACGGATCGCCAACGACACCCCCTACGGACTGAGCGGCGCGGTGCACACCGGCGACATCGAGCGCGGTGTACGGGTCGGGCAGCGCATCCACACCGGCATGATCCACATCAACGACGGCACGGTCCACGACGAGCCGATCGTCCCCTTCGGCGGCGAGAAGAGCTCCGGCCTCGGCCGGCTGAACGGCGACGCGATGGCCGAGGCCTTCACCACCCAGAAGTGGATCTCGGTGCAGCACGGCCGCTCGCAGTTCCCGTTCTGACCGGTCACGCCCTGCGGTGAGCGCGCCCGGCAGGGCGCGCCGTGGTCTACTTCGGGAGCGGCCCGTGCCGCCCCCGAAACCGGCCATCGCAGAGAAGTGAACCGCCCGAAGTGCGCCTGAACGACCTCGACGAACGCATCGTCCACGCCCTCGCCGAAGACGCCCGGCGCTCCTACGCCGACATCGGCGCGATGATCGGACTGTCCGCCCCCGCCGTGAAACGCCGGGTGGACCGGCTGCGCGCCGAGGGCGCCATCACCGGCTTCACGGTCCGGGTGGACCCGGCGGCGCTGGGCTGGGAGACCGAGGGATTCATCGAGATCTACTGCAGCCGCAACACCTCGCCGGAGGCGATCAAGCAGGGGCTCGCGCGCTATCCGGAGATCGCGTCGGCCTCCACGGTGACGGGGGAGGCGGACGCGATCGTGCAGGTCTTCGCCGCGGACATGCGCCACTTCGAGCAGGTCCTGGAGCGGATCGCGGGCGAGCCGTACGTGGAGCGGACGAAGTCCGTGCTGGTGCTGTCGCCACTGCTGCGGCGGTACTCCTCGGGCGCGCCGGAATAGGTCCGGCGCGGCGGGCCGGGTGAGACCGGGGTCACCCTTTTGACCTGCGCAGACGCCCCGCGCAATGAATCGCCGCGCACGGCCGTCGGCGCGCAACGGATCGACGGTGTACGCGCAACACTCGCGCCTTGTCCGGTGCGAGCGGCGGACCGTACCTTCGATACGTCCCCGCCAGCCCGCACCGTTCGAGGTCAGCCATGCCGCCGTTGCGCACCGCCCTGCTCCAGAACTCCGGACGACCCGGGCACGTGGCCGAGAACATCGAGGTGCTCGACGGTGCCGCGCGGCGGGCGGCGGATGCCGGGGCGCGGCTGCTGGTCTGCCCCGAACTCTTCCTGACGGGATACGCGATCGGGGCCGATGTGCCGCGGCTGGCCGAGCCGGCCGACGGGCCGTCCGCCCTGGCCGTCGGCGAGATCGCCGCACGGCACGGGCTCGCCGTCCTCTACGGCTACCCGGAGCGTGCGGGCGAGCAGATCTTCAACGCCGCCCAGCTCATCGGCCCGGACGGCACGGCACTCGCCAACTACCGCAAGACCCACCTCTTCGGCCGCTTCGAGCAGGAGTGGTTCACCTCGGGCGAGCAGAGCGTGGTTCAGGCCGAACTGGACGGCGTACGCATCGGGATCATGATCTGTTACGACGTGGAGTTCCCGGAGAACGTCCGCGCCCACGCCCTCGCGGGCACCGATCTGCTCCTGGTGCCCACCGCGCAGATGCACCCCTTCCAGTTCGTCGCCGAGTCCGTCGTGCCGGTCCGGGCCTTCGAGAACCAGATGTACGTGGCGTACGTCAACCGGAGCGGCCCGGAGGGCGAGTTCGAGTTCGTCGGGCTGAGCTGCCTGGCCGGTCCCGACGGCACCGTCCGCAGCCGCGCCGGACGCGGCAAGGAACTGGTCGTCGGCGAGATGGACCCCGCGCTGCTGAGCGCCTCGCGCGCCGCCAACCCGTATCTGCACGACCGCCGCCCCGGTCTGTACGGCTCCCTCGTCTGAGCCGACCTCCCCGTTCCACATCTTCACCCGCGCAAGGAGTCCGTACCCCATGACGTCCACGGTGCCCAACGCCGTCCAGCACACCGACGCCACCGAGCCGATCACCATGTTCGGGCCGGACTTCCCCTACGCGTACGACGACTTCCTGGCACACCCCGCCGGGATCGGGCAGATACCCGCGACCGAGCACGGCACCGAGATCGCCGTCATCGGCGGCGGGCTCTCCGGCATCGTCGCCGCGTACGAGCTGATGAAGATGGGACTCAAGCCCGTCGTCTACGAGGCGGACCGGATCGGCGGCCGGCTGCGCACCGTCGGCTTCGAGGGCTGCGATCCGCAGCTCACCGCCGAGATGGGCGCGATGCGCTTCCCGCCGTCGTCCACCGCGCTCCAGCACTACATCGACCTGGTCGGCCTGGAGACGAAGCCGTTCCCCAACCCGCTCTCCGCGGCCACCCCGTCGACCGTCGTCGACCTCAAGGGCGAGTCGCACTACGCGCGGACCATCGACGACCTGCCGCAGGTCTACCGCGATGTGATGGACGCCTGGAACCGCTGCCTGGAGGAAGGCGCGGACTTCTCCGACATGAACCGCGCGATGCGCGAGCGCGATGTGCCACGCATCCGGGAGATCTGGGCGGAGCTCGTCAAGAAGCTCGACAACCAGACCTTCTACGGATTCCTCTGCGACTCCGACGCCTTCAAGTCGTTCCGGCACCGGGAGATCTTCGGTCAGGTCGGCTTCGGCACCGGCGGCTGGGACACCGACTTCCCCAACTCCATCCTGGAGATCCTGCGCGTCGTCTACACCGAGGCGGACGACCACCACCGGGGCATCGTCGGCGGCAGTCAGCAGCTCCCGCTGCGGCTCTGGGACCGCGAGCCGCAGAAGATCGTCCACTGGCCGCTCGGCACGTCGCTGTCCTCGCTGCACAGCGGCGAGCCGCGCCCTGCCGTGACCCGGCTGAACCGCACCGCCGGCAACCGGATCACCGTCACCGACGCCACCGGCGACATCCGCACCTACCCGGCCGCGATCTTCACCGGGCAGTCCTGGCTGCTGCTCTCGAAGATCGACTGCGACGAGGCGCTCTTCCCGATCGACCACTGGACGGCGATGGAGCGCACCCACTACATGGAGTCGTCCAAGCTCTTCGTGCCCGTCGACCGGCCGTTCTGGCTGGACAAGGACGCGGCCACCGGGCGGGACACCATGTCGATGACGCTCACCGACCGGATGACCCGGGGGACGTACCTCCTGGACGACGGACCCGACCGGCCCGCCGTCATCTGCCTCTCGTACACTTGGTGCGACGACAGCCTGAAGTGGCTGCCGCTGTCCCCGAACGAGCGCATGGACGTCATGCTCAAGTCACTCGGCGAGATCTACCCGGACGTCGACATCAGGAAGCACATCATCGGCAACCCGGTGACGGTGTCCTGGGAGAACGAGCCCTGGTTCATGGGGGCGTTCAAGGCCAACCTGCCGGGTCACTACCGCTACCAGCGGCGGCTGTTCACCCACTTCATGCAGGACCGGCTGCCCGCCGACCGCCGGGGTCTGTTCCTCGCGGGCGACGACATCTCCTGGACGGCCGGATGGGCCGAGGGCGCCGTACAGACCGCGCTCAACGCCGTCTGGGGCGTGATGACCCAGCTCGGCGGCGCGACCGATGCGACGAACCCCGGCCCCGGCGACGTCTTCGACGACATCGCCCCGGTCGAACTCCCGGAGGACTGAGAGGCCTCGCGGCCTCCGCTACGAGGGCCGGCAGACGCTGCGCTGCCGGCCGAGGCCCGAGATCTCGACCTCCATCACATCGCCCGGCCCCAGGTAGGGGAAGCGGCCGGACAGCGCCACGCCCTGCGGGGTACCGGTGTTGATGATGTCGCCCGGCTCCAGCACCAGGTACTGCGACAGATGGTGCACCAGATGCGCCACGCTGAAGATCATGTCCGCGGTGCTGGAGTCCTGCCGCGGCTCACCGTTGACATGGCTGCGCAGCCGCAGCCGCTGCGGGTCGCCGACCTCGTCGGCCGTCACCAGCACCGGGCCGAGCGGGTTGAACGTGGCGCAGCTCTTGCCCTTGGACCACTGACCGCCCGACTCCTCCAGCTGGAAGGCGCGTTCGGAGACATCGTTGCTGACGGCATAGCCCGCGATGTGCGCGGCGGCGTCGGCGGGGGAGTCCAGGTAGGAGGCGCGGCGGCCGATGACGACGGCCAGCTCCACCTCCCAGTCCGTCTTCTTCGAGCCGCGCGGGATCAGCACGTCGTCGTACGGGCCGACGACGGTGTTCGGCGACTTGTAGAAGAGGATCGGCTGCTTCGGCGGCTCGGCACCCGACTCCGCCGCGTGGGCCGCGTAGTTCTGGCCGATGCAGAGCAGCGCGGAGGGCCGGGCCACGGGGGCGCCGATCCGCAGGCCCGTGATGTCGATCTCCGGGAGCACCGGCTCGGCGGGCACCAGGTGCGGGTTGTCGGCGAGCGCGGAGAGGAACGCGCCGTCGATGTCGTCGGTGATGCCGGACAGGTCGTGGTGACGGCCCTCGGGGCAGACGAGGACCGGGCGTTCGTGGCCCGGCTCGCCGATGCGCATCAGTCGCATGAAATGAAATCTCCTGAACGGTACGGGGGTTGGGCAATCGGCCCTCAGGGCCTGTCCGGCGGAT
Source organism: Streptomyces sp. NPDC001880 (assembly GCF_053594575.1). NCBI lineage: Bacteria > Bacillati > Actinomycetota > Actinomycetes > Kitasatosporales > Streptomycetaceae > Streptomyces > Streptomyces sp. NPDC001880. The sequence goes on along the minus strand of NZ_JBSFET010000011.1, from coordinate 2,199 downwards.
CACGGCCGGGGTCAGACCCTGATCCGCCGGACAGGCCCTAATGCAGGCGGGCGAGGGCGTCGGCGGTGACGGCATGGGCCGGGGGGCGCCCGGCGAGCAGCCGCAGTACCTCGTCGACCGCGCTCGCGCCGAGCCGCTGCCGGCACTCGACGCTGCCCGCCGCCTGGTGCGGGGTCAGCAGCACGTTCGGCAGGGAACGGAAGAGGTGGCCGGTGGGCAGTGGCTCGGTGTCGAAGACATCGATCGCAGCGTCCAGCCGGCCCGTGGCCAGCTCGGCGAGGAGCGCGTCCTCGTCGACCAGCCACGACCTGGCGGTGTTCACCAGACCCGCCCCGTCCGGCATCAGCGCCAGCTGCTCGGCGCCGATCATCCGGTGGGTCTCCTCGGTCACCGGCGCGTGCACGGCCACGATCCTGCTGCGCGAGAGCAGGGTCTCCAGGGGTACGGACTCCACCCCGAGCGCCGCGGCGTCCGCGTCGGACAGATACGGGTCGGTGACGCACACCCGCGCGCCCATCGCCCGCACCAGGGCGATGTAGGCGCGACCGGTGCGGGAGGCTCCGATCACGCCGATGCCGCTGCCGTGGATCTCGTGGCGCGGCGGGGCCTCGCTCGCCGCACCCCACTCCAGCCCGTCGCGCAGGGCATGGTCGAAGCGGTGGACGCGGTGGAGCAGCGAGAGCGTGAACGCGAGGGCCACCTCGGCGACCGGGCGGGCCATCTCGTCACCGGCCTGGGTGACCAGGATGCCCCGCCGGAAGACTTCCTCGGTGACATAGGGCGCGACCGCCGAACCGGTGTGCGCCACCAGCTCCAGCCGGTCGGCCGACGCCAGGAGCCCGGCGTCCACCTTGGGCGCCCGCCACGAGGTGATCAGCGCGCGGGCGCCGGGCAGCGCGGCCGCGACCGCCGCCCGGTCGGAGTGGTCGTCGACCACGGTGAGTGCGGCCGCCCGCTCCAGCTCACGCCACACCCCGGCGGTGAAGAACTGGGCCCGCAGCTCCGGCGGGACGGCGACGACCACCCGGGAACGGCCGGCAGGGTCAGGAGAGCCAGGCATCGAGGTGCTCCGCAACGAAGGCGTCATCGGTCAGCCAAGGGTAGGCCGCGGCCACCCGGCTGATCTCCTCGGCCTGGCCGGGCGAGAGCGTCTCGGCAGGGTCCAGGCACCGGATGTTCGCCAACAGGCCTTGACGGCGCAGCACTTCGTGCACCCCGGCGATGCAGCCGCGGAACGCGCCGCGCACATCGAAGACCGCGCTGTTGGCGTCGGTCAGCTCCGGGCGCCGGGCCAGGCAGCGCACCATCGCCTCGTGGTCCCCGCCGCGCGCCCTGCGGACGTCGTCCAGGAGGGTCACCGCGGAGCCGGTCCACACGGCCCACTGGCCGAGGAGCCCGCCCGCGAACCAGCGCGGACGGCCGCCCGCCGTCTCGTACGGGGTGAGCAGATCGCCGATGATGTCGTCGTCGTTGCCGGTGTACAGCGCCACCTCGTCGGCCCGGTCCGCGGCGGCCACGGCGCGTACGACATCGGCGGTGCGGTAGCGGTCGAACGGGGCGATCTTCACCGCGACGGTGTTCGGCAGATCGGTGAAGGACGACCAGAAGTGCGGGGACAGATAGCGTCCGCCGACGGCCTCCTGGAGGTAGAAGCCGATCACCGGCAGCACCTCGCCGACCGCCCGCGCCCGCTCCAGCAGCCCCTTCTCGTCCGCACCGGGCACGGCCGGGCTGAGCAGCACCGCGTCGTAGCCGAGCTCGGCGGCGGTCTCGGCCTCCGAGACGGCCTGTGCCGTGTAGCCGCAGGCGCCGGCGACCTTGACGAACGGACGGCCGGCCTCGGCGTCGATCGTCTCGGCGGCGAGCTCCAGGACCGGCCGGAACAGACCGACCTCCGGTTCGCGGATCTCGAACTGGGTGGTGTGCACGGCGACGGCGACGCCGCCCGCGCCCGAAGCGAGGTAGTAGCGGGTCAGCGCACGCTGCCGGCGCTCGTCGAAGGAGCCGTCGTCGTGCAGGGCGAGCGGGTGCGCGGGGATCACGGCACCGCGGGCGAGCGCGTCCAGGGCGGGGGCCGGCACGAGGGAGTGAGTGGACATGGAGTGGATCAGAACCTTCCGTCACGGACCTGGAACTTGGTGGGCTTGCCGGACAGTGGCAGCCCGCGGCGCAGCCAGTCGGCCTGCCACTCGACGAGGG